>NZ_AP024987.1:1325000-1491611 GCF_020885515.1 cyanobacterium endosymbiont of Braarudosphaera bigelowii
TTACTACTTTTTCTGCTGCTATTTTAGAATTAGAGTAGTTAACAACAACTTTTAGGCCCAAACTACTTAGCTCTATGGCAATAGCACGGCCAATACCTTGGGATGAACCAGTAACAATAGCAACTCTGGAATCTAACGGTAAAACTGATGTCAACATCTTATTTATAAAGCTCTACTATCTTAACTGTTTATATTTTCAATTTTAGCTGTATAAATTAAGATAATATAAGAATTTTATAGATTTTTTGTCAAATCCTTTATTAATGGATACTCGTCAAATCAAATGGCAATCTCCACCATTTATAGATTTACCTTCTTCGTTTATAAATGATCTTAACTCTTTTAATATTTCTTCTCTAGAAAATTTTATACCTCAACTTTTATGGAATAGAAATATTAGAACTTTAGATCAGCTTAAAAATTTCTTAGATTTTAGTTCCTATGAATCTATAAGCATTTTAGAAATTTGGAATGAAGCTATACCTTCTATTCATAGATTAAAGACAGCAATTGAAAATAAAGAAAAAGTTATGATCTGTGGAAGAGAAGGTATTAATAACATTATTGGTACAAGTTTATTGTGGGAAGGATTAGGAAACTTTCTAATTCCTTATATCCAAATTAATTACTATATTCCTAGTTATAGCACTAAGTGTCATGGCTTTAATAATGCAATGATAAGGCAATTAGCCATAGAAGGAGTAAGTTTAATTATTAGTTGTGGTGTCAAAGACTTTAATTTACAAGACATTACTTATGCAAAATCTCTAGGTATTGACATTGTCGCAATAGGTAGAAATATTAACATCAACAATCTACATGATACTCTTTATACTATCGATTCTTACTCTTTATCTGAAAATCATCCTTTTTTTAATTTATCAGAAACTCCATTAGCATATAAGTTAATTGAAGCTCTTCATATAAAAATATCTAACATACCAAACAATAATTTAGATAGTCTATTAGATTTAGTAGCTATTAATTCAATTTCTACTTTATTGACATCAAATACAGAACTAAGATACTTAACTAAAAAAGGAATTCAAAATTTAGAGAAACAACTGAAAAATCCTAGTAGACCTGGGATAGCTTATCTATTGTACTTATGTAAATTATCTGGAAGTCGTCCGACCGATATTTATTCTGGTATAGGTTCTAGAATTAACTCTATTTGTTGTGTTAATAAAAGTTCTAGTTTTCTTGTAGAATTACTAACTAATAAAAATAAAGACTATTCTGAAAAACTTGCTCTTGAGGCTGAATTATCTAATATCCGATATAATAATCTATTACAACATATTATTAGAAATATTAGACAAACACTGAAAGATGTAGACTTGTTAACTACTCAAGTTATTGTTTTAGAAGATCCTGAATGGGAAAGTGAAATATTAAAATTAATTGTTCAAGAGGTTTCACGTGAATATGATAAACCAACAATTTTATTAACAAATGCAGAATGTAAGGAAAGTAAACAGCAAAATTTAATTTTTTCTAAAGGATATGCATTTTCTTCTAATAATGTCAATACTTATAAATTAATATCTTCTCAACGAGATCTACTATACTCATTTTATGGAGAAGAACATTCAAATTTAATTGATTTAAGTTTAAAGACTGAAAATGTTTCCTTATTTAGGGAGAGAGTAAACCAATATTTGCGGCAGGAGTTTGTCGAAATAAATATTGTGCAATCTATAATCAAAGCTGATCTAACAGTTACAGTTTCCCAACTTGGACAGTCTTTATTCAGAGAATTAAAGATTTTAGAGCCTTACAGTATAAATAATTTAATTCCTAAGTTACTAATTAAAAATTGTCATCTTAAAATTTCAAAGAGTAGGAACCGTAAACATGTCAAAAATAACACCTTAAAGTACATAAAAGCTGAGTTTACCATTTATGACTCCTCCTCTACAGAAGGATTTTTTGGTGTTTGGTGGGGACATTCCAGAGAAGAGTTACAGGTTAAAGAAGATAAAAAATTCGATGTTATTGTAGAGTTAAGTTATAACAACTTACAACCTGAAAACTATGAAATACGTTTAGTCGAAATGAGAGAAATTTCTCATTCCCATAATCTTTCTACAATAAAAAAAACAAAAATAAAATTATTAGATTATAGAAATAACAATAAAGTTATTCCTAATAGTATGGAAAATGAATCAGTCAACCTCTGCCCTGTTGATTGGCTAGAATTGTTAAGACTATATGACAAAAGCTGTAAAAACCAGCAGAGCTTAGTTTTGTCATACTCACATAGTATTGATTCATCTTCTATGAGTACAATCCAAAAAGCTATTGATATTGCCAATTTTTTATCTTGTAATGATAAAAAAATTACAAGAAAGAATTTACAGGAAATCTTATCATTAAGTGATTTTAGTCTAACATTAACGTTAAGTTTCTTGGAAAAATTTGGATTTTTAATCAATAAAAACAATGAAAGGTTATCTTTTCATGCTGTAATAAATACAAATAGTCAATACAAAGTATTGCTACAAAAACTTACTGAAGTAATTGAAGAGGAAAATTTTAAGAAAAGATATTTTATTCAAATTCCTATAGAGATATTAGAACAAATTTTAGCCCATGGCAGTCCTTAGTACCAAGTAATAACTTGCCTCTTAATAATCTAGAAAGTTGCATTATCTATTCAATCTCTAAGATAACGAAATTTTCAATTTAATTAATATGATTACTAAAATAATAAAAAATATTGGTATTATCATTATAATTAGCAGTTCTTTTGCAGTTTATTCCATAAAAAATGCAAGTCTTGCTCCTGGAAAAGATGATATACAGTATGAAAACAATACTTTAATGAAAGTATATAAAGATATAGAATTAGAAGCCATTCAATGGTATAACGAGGGAATTTTGAAGATAGAGAGTAAAAATTATCAGGAAGCAATTCTTTCTTTCACCACATCAATTGAGCTAAATAAAGATGATCCAGATTTTTACTATAATCGAGGTTATTCTTTTTTATCTTTAGAACAATTTCAGGAGGCAATTAGCGATTATACTCAAGCCATTCAACTCAATTCTGATTTTTCTTATGCTTACGGTAATCGATGTTATTCTTATCATCAAACAAAAGACTATGAAAAAGCTATTGAAGATTGTTCAATAGCTATTAGTTTAGAACCTGATTACGCAGATTTTTATACTTATCGTGGTAATGCTAAAGATAACTTAAAAATGCATGAAGATGCGGTTATAGACTATGGTAAGGCAATTTATTTAAAAAATAACAATTTTAAAACTTACTATAATCGAGCTCTAGCTTATAATCGCCTAGGAAAGTCACTTAAAGCAGTTCTTGATTATACAAAGTCTATTGAGCTCAACCCTGACTTTGCTAATGCTTACCACAATAGAGGTGTAACACAGTACAAGCTAGGAGAAACAGATAAAGCGATTAAAGATTTAAGGAAAGCGACTTTATTGTTTCAACTTCAAGGTAAAGTAGATAACGCTCAACATACTATAAGTACTTTAAAAGTTCTTCAACATGAAAAATGATATTCTCTTTGTATATATCGAATAAGATGATATTGTAAATACTTCACTAATATTCTAATTGCGATAAAAGACAATATATAAGGGTACTAACCATGATATGCTCACATATTTCTCACAATAGATTTAAGTAAGATATTTTGTTTTAAGGATTAACAGGAAAATAAAATTCAATACCTTTGTCGATTAGATGTTGATTGTTAGCTAAAATCTCTTTTTTAAAATTCCAAGCTAAAACATAATAAATATCAGGCAATTCTTTTAATTCTTTTTCTATTAGGACTGGAATATGCATTCCTGGAGAATAAAGGCCTCTTCTAAGTTCGTTTTTTTCAATTAAATAATTTAAGTATTGTGTTCCTATACCAAAATAATTTAACATTGTATTGCCTTTTACAGGAGCACCAAATCCCCAAATCTTTTTACCATCCTTTTTGGCTTGATCTAAAAAAGATAAGTTATCAACTTTCATTTTTTTAATTCTTTTCGCAAAATCTAAATAGGTAGCAAATTCATTACTTTTATCCTCTACTTCTGCTTTTCGCATTTTTAACAGGCGTTCACTAGGATTCTTCTTACCCTTATGGGTTACATACCCAATAATTGAGCCACCATGAATGGGCGATAAATATGCGTCAAACATTGATAAATCATGACGCTCAAGTAAGATTTCTATCGTATTCAGATTATAGTATAAGAGATGTTCATGATATATTTGATCGAATGCTAAATTATCTACAATTTTTTTCATGTAAAGAAATTGCACTACAAAAATACCATCTTCTTTTAATGCTTTTTTTATGCCTTCAGTGACAGAATGTAATTCCTCCAGGTGAAAGAAAACTCCTGCCGCATTAATGATATCAAATTTTTTATTAAGAGATTTTACTAAGTTAAGATTAAAAAAATTATTAACTGTTGGAATATTATTATCATTAGCAATTTTTGCGGTTTTCTTAGATGATTCTACTCCCAGTACTTCGTAATCCAAAGCTTGAAAATGTTTTAATTGAGTTCCATCATTAGAACCTATATCTAAGACAGACTTAGTACGAAAATCCTTAAAAAATTTATTATCGACTTCATGAGCAATATTTTTGAAATGTTCGCTTAGAGAATTTGTTACTCCAGATAGATAGGTATGATCTCCAAACATTATTTCTTTTTTGACAGTATAGTCCAGTTGTACTGTACCGCAATTGTGGCAATATAATACTCTTAATGGATAGAATGGTTCTTTTCCTATTGACTGGATATCCAAGAAATTGTTACACCAAGGTTGATGTCCTAAATCAATAGCTAGTTCTAAATCGGTAGAATCACAGACACGACAGATATTGTTCAAAATTTTTTCTCCTAGATGAAATATAAATTAACTTAACTTGAAGTTTAAAAATATTTTTTATATATCACTTTAGTAGTCTTTATAATTGTTCTGTTTTTAGAGAAACAGAACATGAAAAACTTTATAAAGTAAACTATTTATATTTTTAATTTTCTGAAAAAATAAATAAGGTATAAATTACAATTCTGTTTAAAAAACATTTATTTTTTAAATAGACTTTTAAATAATGAACATGTAGGCTTTTATCATATTAGTAGTGACTAAAATAACTACTACTAATGATTAATATGAATTAAGTCATATTAATGATATGCTTACCTTCGCAGAAAACCTAATTTTTCACGTACTAAATATAAAGGACGATGTTTATCTTCACGATAAATCCTCCCAATATATTCACCGATAACTCCTAAAAATACTAGTTGAGTTCCACCAACAAACAGAATTGCAATAAAAGATAAGGTCCATCCAGGTACCCAACTTAAAGTAAACAATCTTACAAATAAAGCATAAAATATTCCAATAACAGATAATGTAACAGTAAAGAGGCCAGCCCAAGTTGCCAATCTTAAAGGAACTAAAGAAAATGATAAAATACCATCAGCTGCAAAACGTATCATTTTAAAAAGTGGATACTTGCTAACTCCAGCTAAACGAGGACTACGCTGATAAGGAATTGCTATTTGACGAAATCCCACCCAGCTAACCATTCCGCGTAGAAAGCGATCACGTTCTGGCATCATTTTAAGCACTTCAACAACTCGTCTATCTATTAATCGAAAATCTCCAGTATCAATAGGAATTGTCACATCCGACATACGATTCATTACACGATAAAAAACTTTAGCACTCCATAATTTAAAAGCAGTTTCTCCTTGTCTATCAGTTCTTACACCATAGACAACATCATAGCCTTGAAACCAGTAAGATAACATATCCTTAATAATCTCAGGAGGATCCTGTAGATCAGCATCAATCAAGACTACAGCATCTCCCGAGGTATGATCTAGACCTGCAGTTACAGCCATTTGATGTCCAAAATTGCGAGATAAAAAGATTACTTTTACTTGTTCATTGTCATATTGCAATTCTCGTAAAATCTCTGCTGTTTTGTCTTGACTACCATCGTCAACATAAACTAATTCAAATTCAGGATTGAAATTACTTAGGACAGTTACTAACTGATTATGAGCTTCTTGAATAACTTCTTGTTCGTTATAACAGGGAATAACAATTGAAATAAGCACTATTTACATCCTTTCAGTCTCTAAGAAATTTAAAACAAGTAAATTATCTGTTCTAATATTAATAATTAAGTTATTTCCAAAATTATGATCATTTTTTGGGCGGTATTCCGTATAGAGTATGCTCTTCCATACTTAGGGTATAGCCCAAGGAATATAAAAAAGGTTGAATCGTAAGTAAAGAGGACTTTCCAGTTTTTACATCAGCATGAATATCTATACAAAGATAAGGTAAATAAGTTTGCAAAGTTTTTTTTGCACCTTGTAGTGCATAGAATTCAAATCCTTCAATATCAATTTTAATGGCTGATGGTTTTATTGATTCTTGAGCAATATACTCATCTAACGTTATTGTTTTTACTGTATAAGTAGTAAACTTTGTATTTGTATAAATATTACTATCTGAGGCTAAAGTTGACGTATCTGAAGCCCAAGATGAATTATTATCTTTATTGTATTCAATAAATTCAGCAGATCCTGATTGATCAGAAATTGCGTCAGGAACAACCATAACATTAGAAATATTATTTAAATTTAAAACTTTTTGTAAAATTTGTTGAGTATTCTTTGCAGGCTCAAAAGCATAAACTTTACCTTTATCTCCAACAGCTTGACTCAATGGTAAGCTAATGACTCCAAAAGATGCACCAATATCTAATACAGTATCTCCGTATTCGACTTTAGAACATAACCATTGCGCACAATGCTCTTCTACCAAGAAGTTAAGTTTCTTTTCTGGTAGAGGTGATAAACAATGCTGATAGGTTTGTAAAATCTCAATTGGAGATAAAATTTGAATTGCATTTAAGGAACATTGGACTACACTTTCAGGCTTAATATTATCTAAAAGATCTTTTATTATCTCACGTTTCTGATCTTTTAATATTTGATCAAGAGCATTTAAAATATCAATAATTCCTATAATTTTACGTAACTTATTGATTAAATAGTTTTTAGTTCCCATACTTTCTTTAAGTTGCCAATTGAAATAAATCTAACATTAAGAGATTAGTTAGAAGACTTCTAATTATATGTTCGAAGTTCCTAGAAATTAAAATAATTACTCTTTTTCCTATTTATATTTATCATGTATACGTGTAGATACTGAGAATTGAGAATCAAATTGTATTTATTAAACCAGATATGTATTCTAAAAACTTTAAACTTGAAAAATTTTCATCACAAATATTGTTTGCATCTTTAATAATCATATATTATTTAATTGGTTTTTATTTAATACAGAAAACATCAATCACTTCAGATGAATCTGCTTACATCGGTGCTGCGTACTCTTATATACAAGGTCTTGGATTAAACTGGGAACATCCTCTTCTTTTAAAGTTAATTGACTCAGTAATTTTTAACTTATTTTTCTCAAATCATGAAGCATTAATACCAACTATTAATCTTATTAATGGGCAAGAAAATATTGAAGCTCGTTTGGCTGCTTTTAATGTAGGGTATGAGCTCCTGACAAAAGATTCTGAAGCATTTCATAGAATAGTTTTTAGTCTACGCTTTGTACACCTGTTTTTCAACAGCTTCATTTTTATATGGTTTTATTTATATACTTTTATATTTAATGAGATTGATTCTATAATTTCTATAATTTTTCTTATTTTATATATTTTTTCTCCTAGTTTTTATAGTCATAATTTTTTAATTGCTTTTGATGTTAGTGTTAGTCTATATGCATTACTATTCATTCTGAGTTTTTCTTTTCTTGTAAAGTCTCTTGTTCAAGGAAAAAATAAATATTTAGCAGCATATTTCACTTTATTTACATTACTTTTATTTATTGCTATTAATGTAAAGTTTAGTAATTTAATTCTTATACCAATTATAGGATTGGTATACATCGTTTATAGTATTTATTTACTAATCAAAAAACGCAAGCAAAAATTTTTACAAATTACCTTTTTAGGAAGTTTGAGTTTGTTATTACAGGTTGTTTTGACTGTTTCAATTTATAGCTTGGCTTTTAGAAATTTACCTAATAAATCTTTGTCAAATATTCTAAATATTTATATTCAAGGTATTGGGATGAATTTAAGTACAGCAAAAGGTATAAGAGAGCCCTTCCTAAATGGACAGTTCATATCAACAACAGCTATTAATTATTTATTAAAAATTTTTTGGTTTAAGGAAAATTTAATCCTTTTAATAATAGCAATTTTTCTCTTTTTAGTTTGTACAAAAAAAATATTATTTGTACAATATCCTATACAAAAAATACTTAAATCTTACCTTAACAAAAAAATATTGTTAGTTGTTAGTATAGTTTCTATGTATCCAGTAATTTACTTATGGATAAGTAGTAGTAGTCGTTTTGTTATTGGGTATAGATACTTCTACCCTATTATCATATTTGTCTATTTATTGTTTTCTACCTTATTGGTTACTTTTAGTTACAAGTGGAAAAAGTACATCTTATTAGGATTAATGACATCTTATATTTACTTAGGAATCACAGGAATTTCTCAATCCTTAAGTTATGTTAATCCTCTTTGGAATAAAGAAAAATGGCAATTAGCTGATGACTCTACAGTTAATTGGGGACAGGAAACACAGCATGTAGTAGAGTATTTGATACAAAATAGATTATTGACAGAAAATAACGAAAATACTCTTGTCTATCAGCTTTTTGGTGTTAACATTGGTTTTGTACAATATCTTGAACTATTAAGTAAAAATTACAAATACCCTATTAATATTCAATCTTACTATCAACCTATACTTGATCTAAAAAATAAAGAGATTACTAAGTTACCTTATAAGTATTTGCTAATTGACAGTACTGTGAAACAGCAGATATATGTAGAAAAAAATAATAATCTCGCTGCCTCTCAGAATTGGGATTTTTTAATAAAAAGAAAGCCGATTTATTCACGCAATAATATTATTTATATCTATCAAATTAAATGATTCTAAACAATATATCTAAATTTGTAAATCAATTAATACACAGAAATCGTATAAGTTTTAAAATTATAGTTTTATATGGTGTTATTGCGCTTTCATTGATGGCACCAATGGCTTCATCAACAATAATTCCTTCTATTAATGATACTCCTTCCCATATAAGCTATATAGTACAGGCACGAGATGCTATCAACGAGGGGCAATTTCCTCTTCGTATAGCTCCTTTAGAAGATAATGGTTGGAGATATCCAGGATTTCAATTTTATAGTCAACTACCTTATTTTATAGGTGGGTGGTTTTATAAATTACTTACTCCTAATAATCCTTATGATGCATATAAGTTGGTTATTATAATATCTCTTACTATGGGAGGATTATATGTTTATTTCCTAAGTCTTAAACTTACCAGATCTCGTATAGCATCTATTTTGAGTGGAGTTGCCTATATGTCAGCTCCCTATTTTTTAAATAATATCCATGCGAGGGGAGCTTTTACTGAAACAGTTGCCCAAGGGATTCTCCCTATTGTTATTTACTATGCTCTCGAGTGCTACTTAACTAGAAAAAAACGCTACTTCGTTTTAAGTGCATTGAGCTGGTTTTGCTTAAGTATTACTCATATAATAACTTTTATTTACGGAACAATTTTTATTTTTTTTCTGCTTGTAATTGTTATTACTCAAACAAGGAAAACTAAATTTAGTTTTCCTTCTCTTGTAAGTTTACTAAAAGCTTATATTTTAGGATGGTTGTTAGGACTATATTTTCTTGCTCCTATTATTTTAGTTTCTCCTTATCTTTCCATTCGTAAGCAGATTAAGGCAATTAATCCTTTTGGGACTAATACTTACACACCTATAGCTAATTTATTTTCTCCTGTATCTCTACCAGCTGAACCATCAGAAAATGGTTTGGCAGCTACTTATGGGCTTCATCCAGCTATTGGTTGGATATTTCTAATTGCTTTTGGCATTGTAATATACTATAGATATTTTACTCCCTTCAATCCACCTAAATTAAAACTTATTCGTCCTTATATTGATGGATTACTATGTGTATTTCTTCTTGCTTTATTTTTAACTTGGAGTCCTATTAATATCTGGAATATTCTACCACGTCAGTTATGGGTAACCCAATTTACATTTCGTTTCATTACCCATATTATGTGGGCAGGAGCATTGTTAACAGCATATGCGATTGTTCTTATTTTTCGTGAAAGACTTGATCGTCGCCATTTAATTATTGGAATATTACTAATTATCTTATTTGGACGTTCATGGATCCCTGCCCCAAGAGGAACTCTAACTGTCAATAAGTTGGTAGAGGAACCGTTGTTCAAGTATTCCGGATCCTTGGATTACTTATATCGTGCTCCTGTAAAAACTATTTACGGTAAAAATGAATTGCCTTTATTACATCCGGAATGGATTCCTGGATATAGTACATGGAATACCTTTGTTAATCATCCTTTGATTCTTGATGCAGAGTTACGTTATCCAATATGGGATGAAAAAGAAAATCCTATAATCTTTTTAGAAGCAGAGATTTCTCCAATAAACATTGAACAACCCATTATTCTAGAAGCCTATATTGATGGTAGAAAGATAAGTTCTGTATTTCTTAATTCTCCTAAACTTAATTGGCAGATTCCTTTGCCTAAAATTTCACCATCTAGTAAAGATTTTGGGTTAAAGTTTGTGTTAAATGATGTTGCTGAAAATAAGCAGCTTCCCAACATTAGAGTTAATCGATTTTTCTTAGAAGGAATGTCTCCCGAGAAAACAATCATACCGGTTTCAGAAACACAACAATATTGTAAACAAGAAGGTATCAATACTGTTTGTGAACTTGTGGTTGGAGAAGAAGCTCAAATAGCTCAACTTCCTGTGCTTTATTATCCGAATATGTTTAAGCTATGGGTTGATAATAAACCCTTCAAAGAGTCTTTCCCAGTTCACTATCGAGATTATAGTCTAGTAGGTTTAAAACTTAAAACAGGAAGCCATATAATAAAAACTACTTTTAATGGCTTAGTTTGGGCCAATTGGATAAGTGGTCTAACTTGGCTTATTTTAGCTATCTACATTATTACACCTTTATATAAAGATTTGAAGAAAGAAAGCTTGAAGTCTCGAAATAATTCTTATTCCAAAAAATTAGGAAAGGATTAAATATATTACTTTTTTTCTTGAAATGAAACTTTAATTTACAGCTGAACAGATATATTTCATTGATTGAGGAATATTTCAAGAAAAAATTTAGGAATTGTTAACATGCGTTTCCAACGCCAAGGTTCCTGATAAAGTCTGTATAACCATTCTAAATTATTATTCTGTAACCATAGAGGAGCACGCGATTTATTTTCTGACCATATATCAAAGCTTCCCCCAATCCCCATCCAGATAGATTCAGGACATAGATCTCTATTTTTATAAATCCATTGTTCTTGACTAGGTACTCCTAGCCCAACCAAGATCAATTTAGGTTGTCTTGTAAACAATATATTTTTCCAATCCTCTTCTTCTTTAGAAGATAAATATCCATGGTTGGTTAGAATATCAGCTTTTGGTAATTTTTTTAGCCATTTTTCTGCTGATTTTTTAGCTACTCCAGGTTTTCCACCATAGAATGCAATTGGATGTCTATCTTTTTCATTACTTAATATTTGAATTAAAACTTCCGCTAGTTGAATACCTGGACAACGCTTTTGATCTATTCCATTAAGTTTTAAAGATAAAGTTATTCCTGCACCATCAGGAATAACCAACTGCGAACTTTTAATAATTTTTGCAAGTATACTATTCTGCTTCGTCATCATCGCCATTTCAGCATTAAGAGTAACAACATGTATTCCTTGATGCTCTTTTAGACTCTGTATCAACCATCCAGCATAATCAGTAGACAAATGAACAGGCAAACCAACAATTGGGAAAGATTTTAGAGATGATGGCATTACTTATTAAGACAAGATAGGCAAAACTAAATTATTAATATACAACAGACATCAAATAAAAACTAATTTATGAATATTATTCAGTTAATAGTTATAGATTGTAGTTTTTTTAATTACTTTAAACAAGTATTAGAAATCATCAACTTAAATCGTATATCCGATATGATTTTTTTGAGAGCCAAGCTACTAATTAAGGTTCACAGTAAAGAATATTGTTAAATTTAACTTAATGATGTTGACATATATTTGCTTTTTTTGATATGGTGAGAATTTGTCAGCTATCTTGAACAATTGATAGTTTTTTTGACATCTTCTTTCTATATAAAATTTATTTTATGCCTACTATTCAGCAGTTAATTCGGAGTGAACGCTCCAAAGCAAAAAAGAAAACCAAGTCTCCAGCTCTTAAACAATGTCCTCAGCGCCGAGGAGTTTGCACTAGAGTCTATACTACTACTCCTAAAAAGCCAAACTCTGCTTTGAGAAAAGTAGCCAGAGTCCGTCTGACTTCAGGGTTTGAAGTGACAGCTTACATACCAGGTATTGGGCATAACCTACAAGAACATTCTGTTGTATTGATTCGCGGAGGTCGGGTTAAAGATTTACCTGGTGTTCGTTATCATATCATCCGCGGAACCTTGGATGCTCAAGGAGTAAAAGATAGGAAACAAGGACGCTCTAAATATGGGGCTAAACGTCCCAAAGATTAGATCATATCTTTGAAAATACAGATTAATTAAAGTCCACAGACTTTGAGAGCCTAAATTGATAGAATCGTTTAACAGTCTTAATTATTCAAAAGGAAAAGATTATTATGTCCCGTCGAGGAAATATTAAAAGGAAACCAGTACCTCCTGATCCAGTATATAGTAGTTGTTTACTTAATATGACTATTCGTCGAGTAATGAAAAGCGGTAAAAAATCTGTCGCTGCAGGCATTGTATATGATGCTATGAAAGTAATTGGAGAACGAACTGGTAAAGAACCTCTAGAAGTTTTTGAACAGGCGATAAAAAATCTAACACCACTAGTAGAAGTTAAGGCCCGACGTGTTGGAGGGGCAACCTATCAGGTACCTATGGAAGTTCGCCCTTCTAGAGGCACAACTTTAGCTTTAAGATGGTTGATTCGATACTCTAGAATTAGGGGCGGCCGTACTATGGCTGGCAAATTGGCCAGTGAAATTATGGATGCTGCTAATGAAACAGGTGCAGCAATGAAAAAACGTGATGAAACTCATCGTATGGCTGATGCGAACAAAGCCTTCGCACATTATCGTTATTAATGAGAACTTTTTCAGCAATTCTGTTTAATTCTAGTACCTCCTTTCTGAAGTTAGCCTACTATAGATTTCTTAAAAGAGAAATATTAAGATTGTAAGTAGCATAATTTAGTAAATAATATAAACGTATAAAAATACTTAGGTAAGCCATAAGGAGGCAGTTTTGACACGTAATATCCCACTAGAAAAGGTACGAAATATTGGAATTGCCGCGCACATAGATGCTGGTAAAACTACAACAACTGAACGTATCCTTTTCTATACAGGAATCGCACACAAATTAGGTGAAGTTCATGAAGGTACTGCTATTATGGACTGGATGGTCCAAGAGCAAGAAAGAGGTATAACAATTACAGCTGCTGCTATTAGTACCAATTGGTCAGATCATCAAGTTAACATCATAGATACTCCAGGACATGTGGATTTCACAATTGAAGTTGAACGTTCTATGAGAGTACTAGATGGAGTGGTAGCGATATTTTGTGCTGTGGGAGGTGTTCAACCACAATCTGAGACTGTTTGGAGACAAGCTAATCGTTATGAAGTTCCTCGTATAGTGTTCATTAATAAAATGGATCGTACTGGAGCTAATTTCTTCAAAGTTCATGAGCAAATATGTGATCGCCTAAAAGCTAATATCATTCCAATCCAAATACCTATTGGTAATGAAAGTGATTTTTGCGGCATTGTTGATCTAATAAGAATGAGGGCTAAAGTCTATCAAGATGATCTAGGAGAAAAGATCGAAGATATTGAAATTCCTTCTGAATGCTTAGAAAAAGCTAAAGAATATCGTACTAAATTAGTTGAAGCAGTTGCTGAAATTGATGAAACTTTACTAGAAAAATACTTAGAATGTGAAGAATTAACAGAGACTGAGATTAAAGAAGGTTTAAGGAAAGGTACTCTAGCACGATCTATCATACCTTTACTATGTGGTTCGGCCTTTAAAAATAAAGGCATTCAGTTATTATTAGACGCTGTTGTAGAATACTTACCTTCTCCTCTTGATGTTCCTTCAATTAAAGGATTATTGCCCAATAACATAGAGGGTTGTCGTATAAGTTCTGATGAAGAACCATTTTCTGCTCTTGTTTTCAAAATTGCATCTGATCCTTATGGTCGTCTAACTTTTATACGTGTTTATTCTGGGGTATTAAACAAGGGAAACATTATTTATAATGCAACAAAAAAACAAAAAGAAAGAATTTCTCGCTTAATTATTCTTAAATCTAATGATCGTATTGAAGTAGATGAGTTGAGAGCAGGAGATCTGGGTGCAGTTATTGGCCTAAAGAAAACAACTACAGGTGACACACTGTGCGATGAGAATCATCCTATTCTACTAGAATCTTTGTATATTCCTGAGCCAGTAATTTCTGTAGCAATAGAAACTCAAACTAAACAAGAACTTGAAAAACTCTCTAAAGCTCTTCAATCTTTATCTGATGAAGATCCAACATTTCGAGTTAATATTGATCCTGAAACCAATCAAACTGTCATTGCAGGAATGGGAGAATTACATTTAGAAATTCTTGTAGATAGGATGTTGCGTGAATATAAAATCGAAGCAAGTATTGGACAGCCTCAAGTTGCTTATCGTGAAACTATCCTGAAGCTAGGCAAAGCAGAAGAAGAATATATTCGTGAAAATGTTGGTAAGAATCATTATGCTCATGTTTTAATTCAGATAGAGCCAAGTAAGAAAGGTAGTGGCCTTGAATTTGTTTCCGCAATTATTGATGGTATTATTCCAAAAGAGTTTATTACTTCGGTTGAGAAAGGTATTAGAGAAACTTGTGATTCAGGAATTATTGCTGGTTATCCAGTAACTGACATTAAAGTAACTTTGCTAGGTGGGTCATTTCATGAAATTGATTCATCAGATATAGCTTTTAAAATTGCTGGTTCAATATCTATTCGTAATGCGGTTATGAAGTCTTCTCCAATACTATTAGAACCTATGATGAAAATTGATGTAGAAATTCCTAATGATTTCTTAGGGGATATAGTTGGAGATCTTAATGCTCGTCGGGGTCAAATCAATGGAATGATCACCGAAGATGATCTTACAAAAGTATCTGCAAATGTTCCTCTAGCAGAAATGTTTGGTTATGCAACTGACATGAGATCAAAAACACAAGGTCGAGGAGTCTTCTCAATGGAATTTAATCATTATGTAGAAGTCCCTCATAAAATCGCTAAAGCGATAATTATGCAAAATACAGGGAACACTTATGACAGTGAAGATTATCAATAAATGATAAAGTATTACTGTTTAAAACAAAAAACAACAAAGGAACTTTTAATTTATGGCAAGAGAGAAATTTCAACGAACAAAACCTCATGTTAATATTGGAACTATTGGTCATGTTGACCATGGTAAAACAACTTTGACAGCTGCTATAACAATGACTTTAGCTGCTAGTGGTAATGCTAAAGCTCGTAACTACGAAGATATTGATGCGGCACCAGAAGAAAAAGCTCGTGGTATTACTATTAATACTGCTCACGTTGAGTATGAGACAGCAAATCGTCACTATGCTCACGTTGATTGTCCTGGCCACGCTGATTATGTCAAAAATATGATCACTGGAGCAGCACAAATGGATGGTGGTATACTAGTTGTCTCTGCTGCTGATGGTCCCATGCCACAAACACGTGAGCATATTCTATTAGCCAAACAAGTAGGAGTTCCAAGCTTAGTAGTCTTTTTAAATAAACAAGATCAAGTTGATGATGAAGAACTTCTCGAACTTGTTGAGCTAGAGGTCAGAGAATTATTAAGCGAATATGATTTTCCGGGGGATGATATTCCTATAGTATCTGGATCAGCTTTAATGGCAATTGAAGCACTGAAAGACAACCCTCAAATTCAAAAAGGTGAGAATCCTTGGACAGATAAGATCTTGGCACTGATGGATGCTGTAGATGCTAGTATCTCTGAACCAGAAAGGGAAATAGACAAACCATTTTTAATGGCAGTAGAAGACGTATTCTCAATTTCTGGTCGTGGAACCGTTGCTACTGGAAGAATTGAACGCGGTAAGGTCAAAGTAGGCGAAACTGTTGCTATTATAGGTATTAGAGATACACAGTCTACTACTGTTACAGGCGTAGAGATGTTCCAAAAAACTCTTGATGAAGGGTTAGCAGGAGATAACGTTGGTCTTCTTTTGAGAGGTACTAAAAAAGATGATATTGAACGAGGAATGGTAATAGCTAAAACTGGTTCTATTACTCCTCACACTTTATTTGAAGGGGAAGTATATGTTTTAACAAAAGAAGAAGGTGGACGTCATACACCCTTTTTCAAAAATTATCGCCCTCAGTTTTATGTACGTACTACTGACGTAACAGGAACTATTCAAGATTATACAGCTGATGATGGTACAGCTGTAGAAATGGTAATGCCTGGAGACCGTATTAAAATGACTGTTGAATTAATCAGTCCTATTGCTATTGAACAAGGAATGCGCTTTGCAATTCGTGAAGGAGGCCGCACAATCGGTGCGGGAGTCGTTTCTAAAATTGTTCAATAGAACAACTAAATAATAATAGCTGACTAGTATAAGGGTAAATTATCTCTTACTAGTCAGCTACTACCTTAAAATTTCATTGAACTAATTACTGAACCTTGAAAATTAAACATTATGGCCACTCTAGCACAACAAAAAATTCGTATCCGATTAAAAGCATTTGACCGTCGTTTATTAGATACCTCTTGCGAAAAAATTGTTGACACAGCTAATCGTACTGATGCAACAGCGGTAGGGCCTATTCCTCTACCGACTAAAAAACGAATCTATTGCGTCTTAAGATCACCTCATGTTGATAAAGACTCAAGAGAGCATTTTGAAACTAGAACTCATCGCCGCATTATTGATATCTATCAGCCTTCATCTAAAACTATTGATGCATTGATGAAATTAGATTTACCTGCAGGTGTAGAAATCGAAGTTAAACTTTAATTTAAAAATGCAGAAATAGCTTTTCGGATAGGAGTGAGTTTTCACTCCTATCTAATATAAAAAAATAATCTTATAAGAAATATTTTGTTGAGATTATTTTAAAACTAATGTAAAAATCAACATAAAGTATTTTTAATTTGTTGAATTTAGCTAAAATAATTGAAGATGACAGAACCAGATTAAGAGTATAAATCCAAATACTCCAACATAAGCAGGTCGTAAGAATTCATTTAATAACAAAGTTTGACGACCATCTAAAATTGCTAGAAACGGGACTATTGAAGTTCTCTGTTTTGCATAAATAAATTGTTCTCCATAAAGTTTTTCAAGGCGATAATCACCATGCCATATTGCAAATAAATGATATGTGATTAAAATTAAAGAGGTCATCACTGTAAAACTACTACCAATCCATAAAGTATGAGCAATACACCATATTACCTGTCCTACCATTTGAGGATGACGACAAACTCTCAGTATCCCTGTTTTATGTAAATGTACTTTAGGTTCATTAATAGCAGCAATTTCTAAAAGATTAAAAGTAGATGGATATAAGAAAAAAAATGATATTGCAGAAAGTAACCAAACTACAACCTTAACTGCTAAAAATTCTTGAAATTGCCATAAAATCAAGCCATCATAACGGTGGTAGAAGAAGTAAACAATTAGAAAGATAGCTATAGGAAGATTTACTAAAACAAAAAAAATTCTGTAAAATCTTACTCCAATTTTAGCTTCTCCCCATGTTCTTAAGGCTGCTAAACCACTGTGAAAAACACTAAATACCAATAATAATCCCAACATAATTAAATGACTTGTTGTTAGCCAAGCGGTTAATTCCATATCTCTATAACCAATCCACATAATATTAAATTAATTTATTATTCTATTTTAAGATCTTAGAATATATCAGTCTTTGTGTTATGTTACTCTCGTATTTAATTAAATTTTTCTGCTTTTTGAAACTTTTATATTAAGAATATTATGTAATTATTAATTATTCTAGTTGCTCTTTATACTGACTTTTTAAATATTTTTTGATGATTTTATGTCAGACATTCCTTTCACTTTAGACCAATTGCGTATTCTCAAGGCAATAGCTGCTGAGGGGAGTTTTAAACGAGCAGCTGACACACTTTATATCTCTCAGCCTGCAGTTAGCCTTCAGGTACAAAATTTAGAAAAACAATTAAATATACCATTATTTGATCGTGGAGGTCGCAAAGCACAATTAACAGAAGCTGGACGTTTACTATTGTCATATGGGGAAAAAATTATTACTCTTTGTAGAGAGACTTGTCGCGCAGTTGAAGATCTACAAAATCTTAACGGAGGGACTTTAATTATAGGAGCTTCGGAAACAACTGGAACTTACTTATTACCTAGAATGATTGGATTATTTAGACAAAAATATCCTGATATAGTGGTTCAGTTACAAATACATTCAACCAGAAGAACAGCCTGGGGAGTTAATAATGGACAAGTTGATCTAGCTATTATTGGAGGAGATATTCCCAATGAATTACAAGATGTATTGAAAGTAATTCCTTATATCAAAGACGAATTAGCACTTATACTACCAGCGAACCATCCTTTATCAAAAGTTAAAACAATTCAAAAAGATGACTTATATCGTCTAAATTTTATTAGCTTAGATTCCCAGTCTACTATTAGAAGAGTAATTGAAAAAAACTTAAATTGTTGCGGTATTAATACAAAGCGTCTCAATATAGAAATGGAACTAAATTCGATAGAAGCTGTTAAAAATGCAGTTCAGGCAGGTTTAGGCGCAGCTTTTGTTTCAATTACTGCAATTGAAAAAGAACTAAAGACAAAAGAAATCTATGTGGCTAATATTGAAAAAATAAAAGTTAAGAGAACACTGTCAGTTATAGTAAATCCTAATCGTTATCGTTCAAAGGCTTCAGAAACATTTATCAAAGAAATATTACCAAGATTTTCGAGCTATTATGAAAAATCAACTTTAGAATATTTTTCGATACCATCTAGTTATATAGAAGAAGTTAGCGAAAATATTAATTCGGTTTAAATTATTAAAGGTTTTCAAATAACATCTAATAGTTAATTTTATTATGTTACTAATAAACTATAAGTTAAGTAACTCTAGAGATATTGCTAATATTATTTATACATTTAAGTCAATAATTAATAAAACAAGGATATTTAATTTAAAAGTATCTATCAAACTGTTGAACTGATAAGTTTTAAAATATCCTTGATAAATTACTACATCTTATGATGAATAGCTTATTCTTTTTCATTTAATCATCATCGATAGGAAGCCCCAGTCTAACATTTCTTTTCCCATAATATTGCCCAAATTGTAACTCATATACCTCATCTTCATCCTGAGTCTCTACTTCTAGATTTGATTTGGGATAGCTTACACATAAAAGTGCATAACCTTTTTCTCTTAATTCATGAGACAATCCTATTGCTTCTGTTTGCTCAATTTCTCCTGATAGAATTTTTACAGCACAACTAGTACAAGCTCCATTACGGCACGAAAATGGAAGCTCATATCCTTGGCTTTCTGCACTGTGCAAAATGTAAGAGTCACTGGGAACTTCAAGAATGTACTCATCATCTACTTGACGGTGGTGTATGCGAATTGTATGGTGGTGGCTCATAGGTAAACAAAAATTAACTATAGATGTTGTAAACAATTAATCTTACAAAAACAAAAATTTTCAGTATTCATACTATTTTTAGTAAAATATAACTGTAATTTTAATATTGAGGAATACTAGTATCAACTTCTTGACTCCAAGCATTAATGCCTCCTTTAAGATTAGTTCCTATGATATCAAATTTTTCTAAAGTCTTTAGAGCTTTTATTGATCGTCCTCCCATCTTACAGTGAACAATTAAGCGTTTATTCTTTATTAAATTTTTAATTTGTGGAATTTTTGTACCATCTTCTATACTCGTTAATGGTATTAAAACTGAGCCACTAATATATGCAATTTCGTATTCATTAATATTTCTAACATCAATTAATACAAAAGAACCTGATTCTAAGTCCATTAATTTTTTAAGATCTTGAACTGTTATTTCAGGAATCATAGTGTTATCTTTAGGCTTAACTATTGAGCCATGAGGAATGCTACAAAATTCCTCATAATCGATCAACTTATCTATAGCAGGGAGATTAGGATTACGTCTTAACCTCAACTCCCTAAAAGTCATATCCCAAGCATTGTATAAAAGCAAACGTCCACTCAAAGTATTATTAGAACCTAATATGATTTTAATAGTTTCCGTAGCTTGAATTGTTCCAATAATACCGGGTAATACTCCTAAAACACCTCCTTCAGCACAAGATGGAACCATTCCTGGTGGTGGAGGCTCTGGAAATAGATCTCTATAATTAGGGCCTCCTTTGTAATTAAAAACTGTTGCTTGTCCTTCAAATCTGAAAATTGAACCGTAAACATTAGGCTTATTTAACAAAACACAAGCATCATTTATTAAATATCGTGTAGGAAAATTATCTGTTCCATCTACAACTACATCATAAGGTTTCAAAATTTCAATAGCATTTTCAGAAGAAAGACGATTTTTATATAAATCAACTTGACATGTAGGATTTATTTCTAGGATCCTATTCTTTGCGGATTCTATTTTTAGTTTACCAACCCATGAAGTACTATGTATTATTTGACGTTGTAAATTAGAACTGTCAACAACATCAAAGTCAACAATACCAATATGTCCTATTCCAGCAGCAGCCAGGTAAAGCAATAAAGGAGAACCTAAACCACCAGTTCCAATACAGACAACACTAGCAGCTTTTAATTTTTTCTGACCTTCTAGTCCAACTTCTGGGAGGATAATATGACGTGAATATCTTTCAATTTCTTCTTTGTCGAGTGTAACTGTTTCTAAATTAGGATTTATCATATCTGATCACGCCAATACGTTTAAATAAGAGTGTAATTGTCAATGTAAAGAAAGACTTATCTGAGCTATTGTACCCATTATTTATTTTAGATTTAAATGTAAGTTATTTATACTTAACAAAAGTAATAATTTAATATTTTATTTTAAAACACTTATGTAGATGATAAAGCATTAATATGTTCCTAAAATATTCATCAATTTTGCTCGGAGTCTTTTTGATCCTAGCTAACTTTAGCTATATATTACATGCTTTAAATAACATTTATAGAATTAAATCTTTACAAATTGGTATATCTTGAAAATTTAAGCTATTAACTCTTATTCTATATTGGATATATATTTACCGTTCTTGATAAAGTATTAGTATTTTTAGAACTTTCCAAAGAAGGACAATTGTCTTGAAAAAGAGCTAAGTCAAACCAAAAAGTTGTTCCAACACCAACTTCGCTAATAAGATTAATTTGACTATGATGCTTGTTTATAATGTTTGTGACAATAGAAAGTCCTAGGCCAGTACCCTCGAGAGTATGAACCCTATTCTCTACTCTGAAAAAACGATCAAAAATTGCAGTTTGGTCTTCGGGAGCAATTCCAATTCCAGTATCAGATATTTCTATTCTAACAAATGACTTATTATTAAATTGTTTAGATTTAACTTTGAAGTGATAGGCACGAACAACAATTGCTCCACCAGAAGGAGTGAATTTAAGAGCATTGCCAACTAAATTAGTTATTACTTGTAGTAGTAGGTCATAATGTCCTAATACTAAAGGTAAATTAGAATTAACTTCTTTATATAAAGTTAACTCTTTATCTTTTGCATTTAATCTATACGTTCTAATGGTTTGTTCAATTAGTTGAGAAAGATCTACTGCACTTAAATAATAAGTTTTAAAGGATTCTAAACGAGATAAATCTAAAACATCATTAACTAAGCGAGTTAAGCGATCAGTTTCATGGTTGGCAGTTTCTAAAAATTCTTTTCTTTCCATCTCTGTGAGATCTTCTCCAAACTCTGTAAGAGTCTCAATAAAAGATTTTATATTGAATAAAGGAGTTCTTAATTCATGGGATACATTGCTTATAAATTGACTTTTAGCTTCATTTAATCCTACTTCTCTAGTGATATCTTGTACTGTCATAGCGATTCCTTTTAAATCTCTATGTTGGTCAAAAACTGGGGTTAAAAGAACGCGAACAATTCTTGATGTTGGTTGCTGAAGTTTAATTCGATATTCTTCCGGCAATATTCTTTGCTCTACATGTGTATTATTAGTATGATGACTTTTCCGCATCATTTCTTGTAATGGAAGTTGAAGCTGATTGGTTAGCTCCTTAGGTAAAAGTTTTAGCACATTCTCGCCTATTAAGTTTATTCTATTCCAATCAAACATACGTCTGGCTGTAGGATTAACTAATAGAAGATTGAGACTAGTGTCTAACAATATTGCTCCATCAATAATTGTTGAAACTAAGGTATCTAACTTTGCTTTTTCTGCTGTTAATTCTTCAATATTGTGCTCTTCATGACTTTCAAGACGCTTAGCCATTTCATTGAAGTTAAAAATTAATTCTCCTAACTCCCCACCAAACGGAAGATTAATACGTTGTTTAAAATTACCTGTTGAGATATTTTTAACTCCAACCAATAATTCTTTAATAGGGCGTGTGATAGTTAAAGCATTAAACACTGCTCCTAAAATAACCATAACCCAAATAGATACAAATACTGCAATAGTTACATCACGAGTTAAATTAGACGAATTGACAACAGTTGCATTTGGGTTAATTCCTATCGCTAAAAAGCCTAAATCCTTATCTTCATGTTTTAAAGAAACAAAAACATCAGTAACTTTACCATTTGGACTTTTGTGTTGCTGTACTATAGGTAAATTATCATTATCAGAAGCTGTATTTGGTAGTTTAATACTACGTTGAACGGTTGAGCAGTTTTGAACTTCTGTTGAAGAATAAGGAATCGCAAAAAATATATGTCCTTCCTTATCAGCATAAATCATATAACGAACACTAGAAGTACTTTGATAAAATCTATTTGAGAAACGAGCGACCTCTGTTAAATTATCTTCAGCAATTAAAGGAGCAATATTAGAGGCTAATAATAAGCCAAGATCTCTACCAAAACGCGTATCATTTAGTCGAGCATCTTTCTGAATAATATTAACTGCCCAAAAGGTCAAACTACTCATGAATAAAGAAACTGCCAAGGTTACAGCTGCCATTAATTTGGTTTGCAGCGTAAATTCTGACCACCAGCGTTTCATGATTTTTTTGACTGTATTTAAAGGATTTAACAAAATTGATTTACATTTATAAATTTATAATTTGTGATTTTTGATTATATCTATAAAGTTATTTTAGCTTGTTTAGACTATAGGTATGAATTGGATAGTTAATTTTTTGAAAATTACAGTTGAAAACTATAACTTATTATGTTATTATTATTTTCTGTTAGGCAAATAAAAAAGGGTCGATGCCCGAGTGGTTAATGGGGGCGGACTGTAAATCCGCTGGCTATGCCTACGCTGGTTCAAATCCAGCTCGGCCCACCTTTTGCCCGTGTGGCTCAGTGGTAGAGCACACCCTTGGTAAGGGTGAGGTCACGAGTTCAATCCTCGTCACGGGCTCTCGCTATATAAAAATTAATAACAAGTAATCTGCAGAAAAACATATCATAAATGATTAAAATTCTGCATAGTGATTATTTATACAAGTATTAAGTATTTTAAAACGTCACTGTTTATTTTCTGGGCTATACGTTAATAACGTAGTAATATAAGCTTAATCGGGCATCTTCTATATTACAAAATATTTATATGAAGTAAATAAAGGTATCAATGGCTTCTACTACAAATAATAATGATAAAGAAAAAGCTTTAGACTTAATTCTCAGCCAAATTGAGCGAAATTTTGGAAAAGGGGCTATTATGCGCCTTGGAGATGCAGCTAAAATGAAAGTAGAGACTGTTTCTACTGGCGCCTTAACACTTGATTTGGCTTTAGGAGGAGGATTGCCAAAAGGAAGAATAATAGAGATCTATGGACCTGAAAGTTCTGGTAAGACGACATTAACACTCCATGCCATTGCGGAAGTGCAAAAAACTGGAGGAGTCGCCGCTTTCGTAGATGCAGAGCATGCTTTGGATCCAAGTTATGCTTCTGTATTAGGTGTTGATATTCATAATCTTTTAGTAGCTCAGCCTGATACAGGAGAATCAGCTTTAGAGATAGTAGACCAATTAGTACGTTCATCTGCTGTTGATATTATAGTCATAGATTCTGTTGCAGCATTAGTTCCCCGTGCAGAAATAGAGGGAGAAATGGGCGACACTCAAGTTGGCCTGCAAGCACGATTAATGAGTAAAGCATTACGAAAAATTGCAGGTAATATTGGTAGATCTGGATGTCTAGTTATTTTTCTCAATCAATTAAGACAAAAAATTGGAGTCACATATGGAAATCCTGAAGTAACCACTGGAGGGACTGCATTAAAGTTTTATGCATCAGTACGTCTAGATATTCGTCGTATTCAGACCTTAAAGAAAGGTACTGAAGGTGAATATGGAATTAGGGCTAAAGTAAAAGTGGCTAAAAATAAAGTTGCTCCACCATTTCGAATTGCTGAATTTGATATTATTTTTGGTCAAGGAATTTCCAATATAGGATGCATAGTTGACTTAGCAGAGCAAACTAATGTAATCAGCCGAAAAGGATCTTGGTATAGTTATAATGGAGACAATATCTCTCAAGGAAGAGATAATGCTATTAAATATTTAGAAGAAAACTCCAATTTTACACAGACTATTGAACGTCTAGTCCGCGAAAAATTAGCTTTAGGTCCTTTGGAATTAGATGTTTGTTCAGAAAATGATAAGTAATAGAATTCATTTCTTTTTGCTAACAAAAAATATCTATTTGTCATAAAATAACTTTATCAATAATTATCTAGATTTATTTATAATTAAAAGAACTGTGTTAACATCTTGGATGGTTAATACATAAATAAGTTACTTCCGAAGATAGACAATCAAAGATCTGTGGAGGAGTTTACAGGAGTACTAAGTATGGTAGATAGACAGCAACCTTTAATCTTACACAAAAACACTTTTGATCCTATTCGTATGGGTGTGATTGGTGTGGGTAATATGGGGCAACATCATAGTCGAATTCTTAGCTTACTAAAAGATGTAGAGTTAGTTGGTGTTTCTGATGTTAGTGTAGAAAGAGGAATTGATATTGCTAGTAAATACCGAGTACGTTTTTTTGAAAATTATTTAGATTTACTTCCTCATATTGATGCAGTTTGCATTGCTGTACCTACTAGGTTACACCATTCTGTTGGAATAGACTGCTTAAATGCTGGAGTTCATACCTTAATAGAAAAACCCATTGCTGCAAGTATAACTGAAGCTGAATCTTTAGTTAACGCAGCAGCAGATTCCAAAGGAATTTTACAAGTAGGTCATATTGAACGATTTAATCCTGCTTTTCAAGAATTGAGCAAAGTATTGAAAACTGAAGAAGTTTTGGCTTTAGAAGCACATAGAATGAGTCCTTATTCGCAAAGAGCTAATGATGTTTCTGTAGTTCTCGATTTAATGATCCACGATATTGATTTATTATTGGAACTAGTAAGTTCAACTGTCGTAAAGCTTACAGCGAGTGGTAGTCGCAGATCTAATTCAGATCACCTTAATTATGTAACAGCCACTCTTGGCTTCGCTAATGGAATAGTAGCAACCTTAACTGCCAGTAAGGTTACTCACTGTAAGATACGTCGTCTTGCAGCTCATTGCGAAAATTGCTTAACTGAGGCTGATTTTCTTAACAATGATATTCTAATCCATAGACAGACTACGGCTAATTACAGCACAGAATATGGACAAGTATGGTACAGACAAGATGGACTGATAGAAAAAGTACATACAACTAAGGTAGAGCCACTTCATGCAGAACTAGAACATTTCGTACACTGTATACGTGGAGGAGATCAACCATCTGTAGGTGGGGTACAAGCCTTAAAAGCTTTGCGTTTGGCTAGTTCTATTGAACAAATGGCATTAGATGGTAAAATTTGGCAGCAATCTGATATAAATTATCAATATCTTAATCCTTTATCAAGTAAAACTTTTTGACTATATTAGTTGAAAAAATCATCTCGAAATTAGATTTTTTAATAAAAAACATGAAAAATATCCTTAAATTCTAAAATAGTAACGAGTATGGGCGATACTGGATTTGAACCAGTGACATCCTGCTTGTAAGGCAGGCGCTCTACCACTGAGCTAATCGCCCTCATTAAGACCTATACATCATAACATAATCACCTTATAAAAACAATAGTTATTTTTATAAAATATTAATTCAACTTTTAAAAACTATTATGCCTTCTGGCCGTACTCATGATCGTATCACTATATTAAGTGTAGTTCCCATTACAATTCTATTTTATTTTGTCTTTCGTCGTAAAGAACTCATGCTATGGTTTAGCTTGTCTTATATTTTTAGTGGATTGATGTTTGGACCAGATCTAGATATTTATTCACTACAATATAAACGATGGGGAATAGGTCGTTGGATTTGGTTACCATATCAATATTCTCTTAAGCATCGTTCTTTTTTCTCCCATGGCTTTTTAATAGGAACAGTAGTTAGATTGATTTACCTTTCCATTATTGTTGTAGTACTTACTATTTTTACAAATATCGTAACTCAATTGTTTCTGGGATCAGCTTATAATTGGTGGCCTTTACTTATTACAAACTATGGTAAATTAAGAAACCAATATTTAGAAGAAGTAATTACTATATTTTGGGGCTTAGAATTAGGTGCTATGAGTCATACAACAAGTGATATTTTAGTTACAAATCTTAAACGGTTGAAAACCAAAATATCAAAAACTAAATAAAAAAATTACCCGATAAAACTAAGTTAGTATCATCGGGAAAAATAAAGATAATAAATATTTACTATCTCACCATTTAAGTAAATTAAACTGTTCCATATCTATGGTTTCACGGTTTCGATAGATTGACAAAATAATCGCTAAACCAACCGCAGCTTCTGCTGCAGCAACAGTAAGGACAAATATTGTAAAAATCTGTCCTTTAATTTCCTCTGAATCAAGAAAGTTAGAAAATGCTATTAAGTTTATATTAACAGCATTGAGCATTAATTCTATAGACATCAAAACTCGAACTGCATTACGACTATTTACAAGACCGAAAATTCCAATACAAAAAAGAAATGCTGCCAGTAACACATAGGATTCCAACTGTACTGCCATAAAACCTCATAGTGATGAATAAACTTTTACTTTTTATAAGTCTGAAGACTTATATGAAGACAGTTCCTGTAATTTTTCTTCTGTCAAACGTTCAGGTAACTCTAAAGCAGTCGATATACCTTCACTATCATAAATTTCAGGAATCAAATCGCGACGTGCTAGAACAATTGCTCCTACCATCGCTATTAATAGCAAAATAGAAGCTAATTCAAAAGGTAAAAGGAAATCACTGAACAAATGTCTTCCTATTTTTATAACCGTACTTTCTAAGACTTCTGGAGAAACAGGTTTCAAGTTCCAGGGAGTCATATAAATCACAGTTGAAAGTAAAGCAAAAATTCCCCCACATACTATGATACTAGAAACCTGACGTATCGATGTTTTGGATGAATTAGAGTAATCCACTTTTTTATTTACTAGCATAATAGCAAACAAAATTAAAACATTAATTGCTCCTACATAGATTAAGATTTGTGCTGCTGCTATAAAATCAGCATTTAGAAGAATATATATTCCTGATATTCCTATAAAGACTCCTCCTAATAAAAATGCAGAATAAACAATGTTTGACAATAAAACAACGCCTAAAGCAGAGATAATTACTAACCCAGCTAAAATGGCGAAAGAGACGAGTTGGACTCCTTCTGCTAAATTCACTATTATTGATACTCCTTTTTCGTTGATTAGTAAAAATTTGATAGATGATAAAAAATTTTGTTTCAGTAAGAAATTTTTTATCGACTACCATTTTATTCAGATAAAGTTTCTGTTTCTTGGACAATCTCTTCAGGTCTTTTACCTGTTCTATGTGACCCTAGTGGTAAATCATGAGGATCAAGTACTTCCTTCGGCAAGTAGGCTAATTCTCTTAGAGGTGTAACCATTGGATCTTGTGTAACTTTGTAAGGTAACCTTCCAAGAGCTATGCTGTCATAATTTAATTCATGACGATCATAAGTAGCTAGCTCATAATCTTCAGTCATGGATAAACAATTTGTAGGACAATATTCCACACAATTACCACAAAAGATACAAACTCCGAAATCTATACTGTAGTCTTTAAGATCTTTCTTCTTGTTTTCTTTATTGAACTGCCAGTTAACTACGGGAAGATTGATTGGACATGCTCGAACACATACTTCACAAGCGATACATTTATCGAATTCATGATGAATTCTTCCTCTATATCGTTCTGAAGGAATCAATTTCTCGTAAGGATACTGTACTGTAATAGGTCGACGACTCATGTGATCGAATGTTACAGACAAACCTTGGCCAATATACTTTGCTGCCTGAATTGTACTTTTAGCGTAGTCACCTACTTGCTTAAGAACATTAAACATTTGTTTTTTTCCTACTTCTTTAACGATAAAAATTAACCACCAAATGCTAACGGAAACACTAATTTAAGAGCTGCAGTTACAAGTAAATTAACCAAAGATATAGGTAAAAGGAATTTCCATCCCAAATCTAATAATTGGTCAATACGTACACGAGGAACAGTCCATCTCATCAAAATTGCGAAAAAGACTAAAAAATATGCCTTAATAACAGTCATAAAAATTCCTACAGAAGCAATAATTATCTGTAACCAGTAATTATTAGCATTTAGCCCTAACCATTGAGCCAACTTTTCAAGAGGAATAGGAAACTCCCAGCCCCCCAAGTATAAAATTGCAAAAATAAGAGCAGATAAAACCAAATTAACGTAAGATCCAAGATAAAAAAGAGCAAACTTCATTCCAGAATACTCAGTTTGATAGCCAGCTACGATTTCTTCTTCGGCCTCAGGTAAATCAAAAGGAAGTCTTTCACACTCGGCTAGTGCAGCAATCCAAAAAATTACAAACCCAACAGGTTGTCGCCAAATATTCCATCCTAGAATACCGTATCCTGATTGTTGATGTACTATATCTATTGTACTTAAACTATTAGACATCATAACAACGGCTAATACAGAAAGGGCTAGAGGAATTTCATAACTAATTGACTGTGCTGCTGCCCTTAAACCTCCTAATAGAGAATATTTATTGTTAGAAGCATAACCTGACATTAATAGGCCAATTGGAACAACACTAGACAAAGTTATCCAAAGAAAAATTCCGAGATTGAGATCACTAACAATTAAATCTTCTCCGAAAGGAACAATTAAATAAGAAACAAAGACTGGAACAACAACTAGTATTGGTCCAATAGTAAATAGCCAAGAATCAGCCTTAGCTGGAATAATATCTTCTTTAAAGACCAATTTAATACCATCAGCAACTGGCTGTAATACTCCTAACGGTCCAGCATATTCTGGACCAATACGTTGTTGAACGGCAGCAGAAATTTTTCTTTCTAGCCAAACTACAACTAAAACACCTACTGTTGCTGCAATAATCATCAAAAAAGATGGCAAAGGGATCCATAAGGCTTTAGCGGCCCCACTAGGAATCCCAAATTGTTTCAGAGATTCAATAAAATTCGTTTTTAGGTCAATTCCTGTGTTCATTACATTCTAACGCTATAAGTTAAGATTGCTAAGCCTCTTGCTTAGTATATCGTTGGACGTGAGATAATCTTGCGAGCTTTATGGTTAATTTCTGAAAATTGAGCATAAATCTACAATATCTATTTAAGACTTAGTTTGATTGATTAGGACAATATAATTTTTTATATTTTTAGAGTACCAATATTAATCAATCAAATCTTTCGCGACAGAGAAATAACTTATCCTAGTATTTAATTACAGGACTAGTCGTAAATTCGCTATCTTACTACAGAATATTAAACATTGAGACTGTTTGCAAAACTTTACGTTATGCATATAATAATTTCATTTTAATATTCATAATTGAAAATTTGATGCTTTTTTAGAAATTTACCATGAAGATTTTAATAACAGGTGCAACAGGATTTTTAGGAACTAGTTTGTGCTCTTTACTCGAGAGTCAAGGGCATGACTTGGTTTCCTTAAATTCCAAAAATTGTGATCTCACAAAATCAGACTCATTATTAAAATTTAACGATTTAGTCTATGATCAAGTTTATCATTTAGCAGCTTGGACACAAGCAGGAGACTTTTGTTTATATCATCCAGGTGAACAATGGATAGTGAATCAAAAAATTAATATAAATATCTTAGATTGGTGGCAAAAATATCAACCTCAGGCAAAATTTATTTGTATGGGAACAAGTTGTGCCTATGACAACGACTTATCTTTAATAGAAGAGAATTACTTAACAGGAATACCTATTAGTAGTTTGTTCACTTATGCTATGACTAAAAGAATGCTTTATGCAGGTCTTTTAGCTTTGAATAAGCAATATTCCTTGAATTATTTGTGTTTGGTTCCTTCAACTTTATATGGAGCTGGCTATCACACTGACGGTAGACAAATGCATTTTATTTTTGATCTTATCCGTAAGATAATTCGTGGAAAACTTTATAACGAACCTGTTATTCTTTGGGGGGATGGTACTCAGTCAAGAGAATTAGTCTTTGTCGAAGATTTTGCAAAGATTGCTATTGAATTAGCTCAATCCACCAATAATGAATTAATAAATATTGGTGCCGGTGAAGAATATACTATTCGCCATTTTGCTAAGTTGATTTGTAATCAAGTAGGATATGACTTTAATAAAATTCAGTTTGATTCTTCTCGATATGTGGGAGCGAAATCTAAATGCTTAGTGATTAATAAGCTTAGACAATCTTTACCTGATTACGACTTAACTCCTTTAGAATTAGGGTTAACAAAAACAATTGAGTGGTTCTGGCAGGAACAAGAACAACTTGTTCCTATTTATTAAGTGAGGAAGGAACGGTGAACTATTGGATTCAACATAGATTGAATAACCTAGATAAGGCTTTTAACTCTAGGTATTGTAATGCTCTTGAAAATACTGTTGATTTAGTTGCAAAACAATTTCAAACAGGTAATAAATTGTTAATTTGTGGAAATGGTGGTTCAGCGGCAGATGCTCAGCATATTGCTGCTGAATTTATAGGAAGGTTTCAACTTCATCGCAGAGGATTACCTGCCATGGCATTAGGTACAAATCCAGCCGTACTAACAGCATGGTCTAATGATTATGAGTTTGAAACTATTTTTGCTCGCCAGGTGGAAGCTTTTGGAAAACCTGGTGATATTCTATGGGGGATTTCTACGTCAGGCAAATCTGCTAATATCATTCGCGCAATGGAAATTGCGAGAGAAATAGGACTAATTACGATTGGTATGGCTGGAAATGATGGAGGAATGTTAAAAGATCTAGCGGATTATCCTTTATTCGTCTCAGAATATCATACTCCATATATTCAAGAGATTCATTTAATTACCTACCATAGAATTTGTGAACAAGTGGAAGCTCAATTATTTGCAAAGACTGGTTTGGGAGCGCAAATTGCCGTCTAAATGAAAAATGCTGAATACAATAGCAACTTCTACTTCGTATACTTTAGAAAATAAAAAAGCTCTATTTTTAGACAGAGACGGAGTTGTTATTAAGTATATACCCTATCTCTTTAAACTAGAACAAGTAGAGCTTCCTCTCGGTGCAGGGGAAGCTCTTAAACAATGGCAAGATGCTGGATATTTGTTAATTCTGATAACTAACCAAGCAGGCATAGGAAGAGGCTACTACAATTTAAAACATGTTAGAAGTGTACATAATTACATTTGTAAAGAATATAAAAAATTTGGAGTAAATTTTTATGATATCTTCATGTGCCCTCATCACCCTAATAATAGATGCTCATGTCGTAAACCTTCTCCTCAAATGTTAATTGATGCCTCAATTAAACATAGTATCCTACTGTCTAAATCGTTTTTTATTGGAGATTCAATTAGTGACGTTGAATCTGCATTAAATGCAGGTTGTCATCCTATCCTGTTGTTAACTGGTAAAGGACGAGACTCTTTAAAAAAGATAATTAAATATCCTCATAACATCGAAATTTTTGAGACCTTGCAAGAAACTGTGAAAATAATATAGTTAGATAAAATAATTAAATATGAACCGAAATGAAGAGAAACAACTAACACCAGTATTTGTATCGTTAGTTCCTAATTTAATGGAAGGTCAAGGACATATAGTTCCTTATCATAAATCTGTAGGTGAAGCCATTTCTCAATTAGGATGGAAACACTGTGTTGCTGTACCTATTAATAATAAGGTTTATGATTTGCCTGTCAATTGGGATGCATGTTTAAATACTTACGATTTAGAAAAGAAAGGAAGTTGGTATCATAAACTTTTTCACCTTCAAGAAGTTTGGATATTAGGGAAAAATATTGCTAATTATTTAAATAATAAAGTTGTTGATAAATCAAGACCTCATATTTTATTTTTAGAAAGATTTATACATCTACAACTTTTAGCTTTATTTTTATGTCTACTATTAATTCCTACTAACAATTTATCCATCTGGTTGTTGTATCGCAGAGATACCCATAAGGACAATACCAAAATTATTTATAAAATTCTCAATTATCTTATAAAAATTAGAATAAAGTCAGGTAGGTTTCAACTTCTTACAGATAGCGACTTATTAAGTGAGCAACTATCAAATTATTTTCACATACCTGTAAAAGTTTTTCCTATTCCTCATACTGAAGTAAGTTCATTTTTTAATACTCTAAACGTTAAATCTGAAATTCTATGTTGGTGGCCAGGATCACCTAGAGAAGAAAAAGGTTGGCAAACTATCAAGAAGTTAGTTAATTATTCTGGAGAAAATACGAAAAATATTCATTTTATCTGTTCAGAAGCAGCAAATTTGGAACCTGTTCAGGATGGAGTCAATCTTAAGTTAATTAAAAGTTACTTAACAAGAAAAGAATATTATTGTTGGCTTCACCTAAGCCAAGTAATTTTGTTGCCTTATAATTCTTTTGAATATGAATCAAGAACATCAGGTATTTTTACAGAGTGTATTGTTTCTGGAAAAATACCTTTAGTTACTAACAACACATGGATGTCTCATGAATGTACTAAGTACAATTTAACTGAATTAATTATTGATTGGCATAATCCAGAATATGTTTTTGATAGTATAAAAAAAATAGCTGAATCCAATACTATTCAAAATAAAATACAAAATATGCGAGAGAGTTATAAAAATTTTCACAATATCAGTAATTATAGTTTGACAATAAAAAATTTATATCAGGAAATGATAATTTCAAATTATGATTAAAGTCTATATTGATGCAACTTCTGTTCGAAATAAACCAACAGGTATTGGCTTTTATACAATTAATTTAATTAACGAGCTATATTATTTAGAAAATACAAGTGACTTAAATTTAAACATTTATTTTCATCCTTCCTTAAAAAATTGGCTTAGCCGTAATTTTTTGATTCCAAAATTACTAGAACAATATTTAAAAGTGTTACCTTTAAATATCCCAGTCAGCTTAGCTGATTTACTGGCAAAATATTCTCCTTTTATATTGTTTTGTTTTAGGAATAATTTAGGTGACATAGATCTTATACATGGAGCAGATCACTACATTTATCCTCATCAGCAAGCAAAAAAAGTTATAACTATCCACGATCTTACTTTTCTAAAATTTCCAAAATACTCAACTAAAATAGTTAAAAGTTATACCAAAAGAATTAAACAATGTTTAAAGTGGACAGATGCGATTATAACTTTTTCAGAAAATACCAAGCAAGATATTGTAGATTTCTTCAATGTTGATCCTAATGTCATATATATTATTCCTCAAGCAAGTCGATATTCAAATAATTATTTAACACCTCAAATACTAACCAAATGTATTGTTTCTATAGAAAAACATCTACATAGTCCTTACTTCCTTTTTGTTAGTACACTAGAACCAAGAAAAAATATTTTAAATTTAATTAAAGCATTTGAATATTTAAAAATTAACTATAGTATTCCTCATAAATTAATACTAATCGGGAAAAAAGGATGGGATTATAATTCTATTATTGATTACATAAATAAATCAACCTTTAAGGAAGATATTCAACACTTAGATTATATATCAGATCAATTATTAGCTGTTTTTTATAGCCAAGCAGAGGCTTTTATTTATCCATCTTTTTATGAAGGATTTGGGCTGCCTATTTTAGAAGCAATGACGTTAGGAAGCCCTGTTATTACATCTAACACATCTTCCTTACCTGAAGTAGCTGGTAATGCTGCACTATATGTTGATCCTTATGATTACTATCAATTAGCAAAAATGATGTTAAAGATATTAAATAATCCTGATCTTAGAAAAGAAATGATTAGTCGAGGTAAACAACAAGCTAATAATTTTTCTTGGAAGAATACGGCATTAAAAACTTTAAATGCATATAAATCTGTTTTAAGTAAAAGTAAAAAATTATAAATATTTGATTAGGTATAGTTAAAATTTTAGTTATAAATTTCAATTTTCTTGCTAACTATTTACACAACAAATGCAAAAATACTCTCAGTTAATTATCAATCTATCATTATTGTTGTCAAAACCGACAGGAATAAGCAATTATGCTAGAAATATCTTTCCTCACTTAAAGTCCTTAAAACCAATATTATTAACCTCAAGAGAGTACGAAGAGTTTGACAACCACTTAATTCCTAATGATTTAACACCAGAACAAGGTACGATAGGTCACATTAAGCGTTTATTGTGGACACAGTTTAAATTACCAAAAATTTATCAAAAACTTAATTCGTCACTTTTATTTTCTCCAGCTCCTGAAATTCCTTTATGGAGTTCTTGTAGATCAGTTGTTGTAGTACATGATCTAATACCATTACGCTTCCCTAATAAAAAATCGCCATTACACCCTTATTTTAAATATTATATTCCTAAAGTTTTACAACAAGCAGAACATATTATTTGTAACTCTCAAGCAACTGCTAAAGATATTCATGAAATATTAAATATTCCTAGTTATAAAATTACGCCTATTTTGCTTGCTTACGATAAAAAGCATTTTCGTTTGTTAAATTCAAATCAGAACAAAAATAAGTCTAATATTCCTTATTTTCTCTATCTAGGACGTCATGATCCTCATAAGAATATTACTAGTATATTAAAAGCTTTTTCTAAATTAAAAGATTATAAAAGTTATGAACTATGGTTGGTTGGTCCTAAAGATAAAAGGTACACCTTACAACTCCAAATTTTAGCTAAAGAACTAGGAATTAGTAAACAATTAAAAGTTCTCGATTATGTTTCATATCAAGAATTACCGCTACTGTTGAACGAAGCATTGGCTTTAGTATTTCCTTCTTTATGGGAAGGTTTTGGTTTTCCAGTTTTAGAAGCAATGGCCTGCGGAACTCCTGTCATCACTTCTAATATTTCTTCCCTGCCTGAAGTTACAGGAGATGCTGCCTTACTTATTAATCCTTATGTATCTAAAGAAATTACCTATGCCATGGAACAAATTATTACAGATAATAGTTTAAGATCACAACTAAAAATATTAGGCTTAAAAAGAGCTAAAGCTTTTAGCTGGAAAAATACAGGAGAAAAAACCTTGGCAATCTTAGCAAATTTTTTGTAAGCTACATCATAAGAAGTAATTGGAGTTAAAAAGTCATATGGAAATTGGTGTTCCTAAAGAAATTAAAGATCAAGAATTTCGTGTAGGGTTAAACCCTAGTAGTGTAAAAGTTTTATGTAGTCAGGGACACCAAGTTTTTATAGAAACGTCTGCGGGGGAAGGTTCTAGTTTTTCTGATCAAGATTATAAAAAAGTAGGTGCTAAGATTTCCGATAGAAAATCTATATGGAATAAAGAATTAATAGTAAAAGTTAAAGAGCCTCTAGTTGAGGAATATCAATATTTTAAAAAAAATCAGATACTTTTTACTTATTTACATTTGGCAGCTAATAGACCGCTTACGGAAGCCCTTGTTAAGTCAGGAATAACTGCCATAGCTTATGAAACAGTTGCAATGGAGGATGGAAAGCTTCCATTGCTAACTCCTATGAGCATTATTGCTGGACGCTTATCAATACAAATTGGTGCAAGATATTTAGAAAAGCAGCAAGGAGGACGAGGAATCTTATTAGGAGGTATTCCTGGAGTATCATCTGCTCAAGTAGTTATATTAGGGGGTGGCGTAGTAGGTTCAGAAGCAGCTCGTATTGCTTTAGGAATGGGAGCTAAGGTACAAATTTTCGATATTAATGTTGAACGGCTAAGATATTTAGAAACAATTTTTGGCTCACGTGTAGAGTTACTCCATAGTAATATTTATGAAATAGAAAAGATGATACCTAAAGCCGATTTATTAATTGGTGCTGTATTAATTCCTGGAAGACGTGCCCCAATTTTGGTTCCTAGTGAATTAGTATCTAGAATGAGCCCAGGATCAGTTATTATTGATGTAGCTGTCGATCAAGGGGGTTGTATTGAGACTTTAAAAACGACTTCTCATAGTTCACCTACCTATTTAGAACATGGAATAGTTCACTTTGGAGTTCCTAACATGCCTGGAGCTGTTCCTTGGACAGCTACACAGGCATTAAACAATAGTACTTTACCTTATGTTTCAAAATTAGCTAACTATGGATTAGAGGCCCTAAAAAAAGACACTAGCTTGGAAAAAGGTTTAAATGTCAAGGATAAATCTATAATTTATCCAGCGTTAAAAGAAATTTTTAATGATATTCATTGAAATCTATAATATTCTCCTATTTCAGATATGTTACTGTAACACCATCTCCTCCTTCCCTTTGAGGTGCTAATTTGAAATTTTTAATCTGCGGATGTATTTTCAAAAATTCATGGACTCCTTGACGCAGTTTACCAGTACCTTTTCCATGAATAATCCATAAAATTCCAATTTTGGTAGCTTTAGCAATTGCTTCTTCTAAGCTTGCTTCAGCTTCAAATATTCTCATACCACGAATATCGAGAGTATTATCATCTGTTCTAATATTGTGTACATTTTCAGTATTGATTGATCGAGTGTCTTGCTTCTGTAATGATTGTTTTCTAGTATTTAGTATGTTTATTTTTTTACCATCTAATGACTCGATATCTGTAAATAATATTTTCATTGTCATCAATCCGAAGCGAACAATTACTTCTTCATTCTCAGCAATAACATCTAATACTTGCGCAGTCTGACCAAATTTAATGATCTTAATTTTTTCTCCAATTTTAGGACAGTAAGAAGAAACATTCCTTTTAGTTTGAGGAAGTTTCTCTTTGGAAATATTTGTAATCTTTTCAGTCGCTTTTAACGCTTTTTGACTAGTTTTTTCTCCTTGTTGTAGATGCCTAATTACTTGGGCAATCTCCTCTTTAGCTTTAGTGATAGCTTTTTTAGTTTCTTTTTCTTGAAAATTTTTAAGATCTTGCTCTCTTTCTTTTAGAATAGCAGCTTTATATGATACTTCAGTGTAAAAGTTTTTAGCTTGTTTTAATAACTCTTGCGCTTCGTTAGCTTTTAACTCTTGTTTTCTTCGTTGTTCTTCTAAGCCTAAGATTATATCATTAACGTTTTGAGACTGCTCTCCAATAATATTCTTGGCTGCCTGTAGGATATTAATGTCTAGACCAAGGTTTTGAGCAATACTAAGGGCGTTAGAACGTCCTGGGATGCCCCATAATAGATGGTAAGTTGGAGAAAAAGTTTTATCGTTAAATTCGACTGAAGCATTTTCAAACCTTGAATCTCGATATTTTAAAGCTTTAAGTTCCCCATAATGTGTTGTGGCAATTGTTAACAGGGCATGGTTTGCTAAATAGTCTAAAAGTGAGATTGCTAAAGCACTACCTTCAGTAGGATCAGTGCCTGCTCCTACTTCATCTAAAAGTACTAAGCTTGAAGAGTGTTTAAGACTATCTGATATTTCTGGATCTTTTGATGTGGAGACATTAGATACAACTTTAAGAATAAGGATAATACGACGAATATGACTAGAGAAAGTAGATAGGTTTTGTATTATAGATTGTTCATCTCCAATATCGGCTAATACATTTTTAAACCAAGGTAATCTAACAGGACTTTCTGCAGGTATTAATAAGCCCACTTTAGCCATCAAGGCAGCTAATCCTAGAGTTTTTAGTGTAACAGTTTTCCCTCCTGTATTTGGTCCAGTAATAGAAACTACATTAGTCTTAGAATTAATTTGAATATCTATAGGAATTACTGGTGATCCTTGTTGATTTTTTTGTTGCCAAATCAATAACGGATGATATAGTTTTCGGAGAATTATTGTTTCTCCTGTTTTAATAAACTTAGGAATGTTTCCGCCTAACCATAAACCATAGCGAGCTTTGGCTGTTGCTAAATCTAGTTTCCCTATTACTTCAACAAGGTACTCCAAAGACTCTGCTACTTCAGCTATTTTTTCAGTTAATTGTCTCAGAATGATTACTTCTTCTATTTTTTCTTGTCGTAGATATTGGCAATACTTATTACCAATATCTACAATAAAACTCGGTTCTACATAAACTGTCATACCAGTATTAGAAGTATCATGAACAATACCTGAAATCTGGTCTTTTTGTAAGGTTTTTACAGGAATAACAAAGCGATTATTCCTTTGAGTAATAACGTTCTCTTGAATAGCTCCTTCTTTCCTATTCATAATACTTTGAAGCTTTTGATAAATTTCGCTGCGTAATTCTCTAAGTAAAAATCTGATTTTACTTAATTTTGAGCTAGCATGCTCAGCTATATCTCCACTTTCTTCAAGGCAATAACGTATTGTCTGTTCTAGTTCGGGATAAGTTTTAACGTTATTAACTAATTTTTTTAAATTGAGCAATTGTGATTCTTCATAACCACTGATTATTTTTTTTAATCTTCTAACTCTATCTAATGTAGTTGCAATACTTAATAAATCTTTCCCAAAGAGATATCCACCTAGAGTAGCTATTTTTACAAAGTCTCTGATATCTACTATTCCCTCAAATACTAACTTTATTTTAGGATCTTGTTCTAAGTAATAAATTTCTTCAGTTTGCGACAATAATTCCTGACTTTCTAGTAGCAATTCAGGAATTACTAAATTCTGAGCCGCAGTTATTCCCATTTTAGTCGTTGCAAAAGTGGCTAGATGCTCACATAAACGATGCCATTCTAAAAGCTTTAAAGTTTCTTGATGAATCAATTCTAGATATTTTGTATAAATAAATGCTAAGAACTATCTTAAAGTGATAATTAGACTTTGAACTATATAAAAATAATTTTTACTTACTTAATAGTTTAGGTAATACAATTACTACCTACAGCTGCCTTGAAAATTATAGTGACTATAACTAAGAATAGCTTGATTGATATATAAAAAATATACCACCTAAGACTCTCCTTAAATTAGTTATAAAGCTTTAGAATAAAAGCTTTATGATTTTGATACCCCCAAGGGAATTTGAATCCCTGTCGCCTCCGTGAAAGGGAGGTGTCCTAGGCCACTAGACGATGGGGGCTTGTGTATTAACCACTTAATAATAATAACAAGAGTTTTTACAGGTGTCAATACTTAGATATTTTTTCTTATGCTGAAATAATTCAATACATAACATTTTTATATTACTGAATTGAAAACACTACTTAGCTGATTAGATCATTAATTTCTTAATTAAGACGTTGACAAATATATTTCTGTTAAAATTGATCTAATTTTAAAGTGATGACTATCATACAATTATTAAATTTTTTCATGAGAATAAATAATTAAATAATAATAGAACAAATCGTAAATTAATTTATGTCTATATTTGATTGGTTTGCTAAACAAGAAAAATCAGAACCACCCATACAACAAAAAAAACATAAGGAAAGAGAAATTGCTGATGGTCTATGGACAAAATGTGAGGCATGTGGCACATTGACTTATGCAAAAGACCTTAAGACCAATCAACTTGTATGCAAAGAGTGCGGCTATCATTTTCGCATGGAAAGTTCAGAACGTATTATTCAATTAATCGACAATAACACTTGGAAACCTTTATCTGAAATGCTTTCTCCTATAGATCCTTTAAAGTTTTGTGATCGGAAGCTTTATAGTGATCGTATTAAAGATACCCAAAAGAAAACAGGATTAATAGATGCAGTTCAAACAGGAACGGGATTAATTGATGGTCTACCTGTAGCACTGGGAGTTATGGATTTTCATTTTATGGGAGGTAGTATGGGATCTGTAGTAGGAGAAAAATTATGCCGACTTATAGAAAACGCTACAAAGAGAAGATTTCCTGTAGTTATTTTTTGTGCTTCTGGTGGAGCTAGGATGCAAGAGGGTATGCTGAGTTTAATGCAGATGGCTAAGATTTCTGGAGCTTTAGAGAGACATAGAAATGCAAAACTTCTTTATATTTCTGTATTAACTCATCCTACAACGGGAGGGGTTACTGCAAGCTTTGCAATGTTAGGTGATATAATTCTTGCAGAACCTAATGCAACAATTGGTTTTGCTGGCAAAAGAGTTATTGAGCAAACTTTAAGAGAAAAACTACCTGACGGATTCCAGACGTCTGAATATTTACTAAAGCATGGATTTGTAGATTCTATTATCTCTCGTACTCAACAGAAAAAAATACTATCTCAATTGATCAGTATACACCAACCTTTTTCACCAGTTCTTCCATTATTTAATACCAATAGTGATAATTATTTAAACAACGATTTTTAAAGTTAACAAATTTTTACTAGAATAGTAAGCTATCTGATGGCAACTAAAACTGTATAAATCATAACGATTATTAATTAATATTTTCTTCATACTTATGAGAGTTTTTTAATAAAAGAATAGCTCTTCCAGAAAATTCCATAAATTATTAAAAGAATTATTGCCTTAATTACTTTTATGCAAAATCAACTAGTTTTTTATCATAGCTTTATGTAGATTTTTATTAAGCTTTTAGTATTTAACAGCAATTACTTATATTTGTTGTTAATAATCTTAATTTTTAAAATATCAGTTAAATACTAGTCGATTTTAAACTAACAAACTTTTACCACATGCTGCTAAGATTTACCTGCTTAAGGAAGAATGAAAAATTATTCAAATCTGATCTCTAATACTCATCCTCCAATAAGAATTTTATGAATTAAGTATTATTAAACTTTATTTACTTGTTTAATTACTAGGCGCTACAAGATGTAAGATAATAGTATAAATAAAAAATACTTGAAAGTTGCAAAATTTACATTTTTGTTAGCTGAAAATAAGTAATTATTTATATTAAAAACTCAAAAAGAAAAGCTAAGATATCTTGTCTCAAAACTATTTAAGTAGAATATTGAGATGTTACTTCTTCATCTTATGCTCCTAGCTCACTTGTAGGATAAAACTTAAGTAGTAATTACAGATTATTATTACTAATGATAATAGTCCTAATGATTTTTATCATAGGAAATAAAAGATATCGATTTTGTTAGAAGATCTCGGAAATAATTATTGATGAGCAGATCAAAATCGGTTTTAACAAAACTGTTACAAATTTTTCCTCAGTTACAGCCTCAAATGTATTTTAAGGCTTCTTTAACTGCTTTGTCTCATGCCATGGAAGATCAAGTACTTGCGGGAACTGAAAAACCATTAGTGATTGCTAGCTTTCAAAGAGAACGATTCTATCGTCAAGAAGCTCAACGATATCGACGTATTGCCAATAAAACTGATCAAGTATATGTTTTGGCTGCTCCAGAAACTGAATTCAAAAATAGTTCCCAGGATTACGAAACGATTGCTTTTGAATCAACAAATACCTTAAGTCAAGAGTGGCACCTGATTGTCATAGGGACGAACTATGTTAGTTGCTTAATCTGTCAGGAAAAAGTCATACTAAATAATCAAGGCATAACCTCAGTTATTGATAATAATCGACGCTTTGAGGGTATATGGACTTTTAACCGTGAAGTAGCTCAGCAAGCAGCCGATATTCTTTTAAAAATAATTGTTAATCACTGTCCAGAATTAAGAAGCAAAATACAACAAGCACGCCAAAAATATTTACCTCCTGATATCCTAAATCAAATAGTTGTTCGACAAAAAACTACAAACAATATCATTCACAATATAGAAAACAAAAATCCTGATCCATTTGTACAAAGATTAGTTACTTATCTACAAGCTGGCCATTATAAATTAATTAAAGCTAATCGTTCGTTAGCAGCAAAAGAACATAAAGAAAGATTAATTAATTCTATTACTACTGCTATTCGTTTATCTCTTAATCCTGATGAGATTCTACAAATTGCTGTTCAAAAACTAGGACAGGGACTGGGGATATGTAGATGTTTAGTTTATCGTTGTAAAGAAACTGACTTCAAAGCTACTGTTGAGCATGAATTTCTTAATCAAGATATTCCATCAATTAAAGAACAAACCTGGTTTCTACATGATAATCCTTTATTTCAAGAAGTTATTAAATTACAAGAAGCCTTAACTATTGACAATGCTGCTAATGATCCTCGTATTACTAATAGTTGTAAAGAAAAAGAGAAATCTTTGCAAACTCTTGTAAGAAACTGTTCAATTTTATCTTGGATGTTAGCCCCTATTTTATACCAAGGTCAACTTTTAGGTATGTTGGAATTACACCATTGCGGACCTAAACCTATTTCTTGGAAAGAAGAAGATGTTACTTTTATTAATGCTATTACAACTCAAATTGGTGTTGCGTTAATTCAGGCAGAAGCCTATGCTCATCTTCAAGATCTTAATGAGCAACTCGAGGCACTTGATTATACTCGTTCTAACTTAGTAGCTATTACAGGTCATGAACTTCGTACTCCATTGTCAACAATCCAAGTTTGTTTAGAAAGTTTAACATTAGAACCTGATATGTCTCCAGATTTACGTCAGGTTATGTTAAATATTGCTCTGCAAGATGCTGAAAGAATGAGGAAATTAATACAAGATTTTTTAATTTTATCTAGGTTTGAAAGTGGACGATTTGAGTGGAATACAGAAGTATTAAATTTACATGAATGTCTAGAGTTATCACTCAGTAATATTAAAGCTCGTTATAGAGGAAAACAAATTCCTCTAATTGAAGTTACAAATTTCTTAAATAGTGAGCTGCCTCTAGTAAAAGCAGATAGAGAGTGGTTGGGGGAAGTTTTAGCCAAATTATTAGACAATGCATGCAAATTTACCAGTAAAGAAGGAAGAATAACTATTATAGTTATTCGGAATAGTCTTCATTACCTGAAAGTTACCATAGCTGATACTGGTAGAGGAATTGAGCCTAAACGGTTGGAGACAGTTTTTGAAAGATTCTATCAAGAAGAAGGAGCTTTAAGACGCAGTATAGGCGGAACGGGTCTGGGATTAGCCATTTGTCGTCAAATAGTACAAGGTTGGGGTGGAAAAATTTGGGCAGAATCTAAAGGTAAAGAATATGGTAGTCAGTTTCATTTTACAGTTCCTATACATTTATCTTAATAGTAATGCTTTATAATTCAAGTGTTTAATTATCGGTTAAGTGATAATTAAACACTTGAATTATCAGGAAAAGTATGTTATGATTATTGCTGAAGTAAAAGCGGACGTGGCGGAATTGGTAGACGCGCTAGATTTAGGTTCTAGTGTCTTTGGCGTGAGAGTTCGAGTCTCTCCGTCCGCATAGGAAATTAACTACATCTAAATATAATAGCTATTCTTCGATGTCTCTAACAGATAGAATATCTATATTCCAAAATGCTCCTCCTAATGGAGAATAGTTGATACCTATAAAACGATCTTTAACTGCAGCAAAAGAGTAAGGATTAACCAGATAAATAAATGGTAAATTCTCTGAAACTGTTTTTTGAGCTTCTGCATAAATATCTTTTCTCTTTTCTATAGAAAGTTCTTGGGAACCAGCCACATATAAATCTTCTATTTTTTTCTCCCATCCTGATACTACTCTTCCAGTAATTAAACTTGAATTAGACTGTAAATCTTGATTAAACATGTGAAGATTACCATCTGTGTACCAAACATTCGGAGAATGCGGTTCATTTCCTCCTGTTAAACCAATAATATTAGCTTCCCAATCCAAAGAATTACTCAATTTATCTATTAATACATTAAAAGCAAGAGGACTAAAGTTAACTTTTATTCCTAATTCTTTTAAATCTTCTTTTACTTGTGCTCCAATAGCTTCTCGAACTTTATTTCCTGCATTAGTTATTAAGTTAAATTCTATACGATTTCCATTTTTATCTAATAAATTAGAGTCTTCATCATATTTAAAACCTTCTTTGAGTAATAAATCTCTAGATTTTTGAACATTATAATCATATCCTTTGATTTCCTTATCATAATAAGGAGATTGTGTTGAAATTTGAGTATTTTGAAGACTTCCCAAGCCTCTATAAATATTGTTTATTATTCGGGTTCTATTAATTCCATAAGCAATAGCCTGTCTAAAATTTTTATTGTTAAACCAACTAGATTTAATGGGATCTACTAAAAATTTTCCATCTCTTTCACCTTTATTAAGATTAAATGACATAAAGTTTGTACTATAAGAAGGTCCTCCATTATAAATAGTAAAATTGTTACGCTTTTCTTCTCTTTTTAAAAGAGAAAAATATTCGGGCGTAACACTAATAGAATCTAATCCTCCAGATCTAAACTGTAATAATGCAGTGTCAGTAGACTCGACAATCTCCCAAATAACATTTTCAATATTAGGTAATTGAGATCCTTCGGAATCTTTTTTCCAATAATAAGGATTTTTTTCAAAAATAATTCGCTGACTAGTGATATATTTTTTAATTTTAAAAGGACCATTAACAATAATATTTTTAGGAGGAGTGTCAGTTCCCCAGGTTGATAAAAATTTTGGATTTCCTTTTTCGTCAACATCTTTTACAGTTTCAAGTAGAGAATGGGCAGGCAATATGGGAAGCTGAGCATTATCTAAAAAGGGGGCAAACGGTTCAGAAATTTTAAACTCAATATGTTGTTGATCAACTTTTCTTATAATTGGTAAATCTCTACTTTTTCCCACTCTAAAATTATCTCGATAATTGTTAGGAATTTTTTTGTTAAGGTATAGGTTGTTATATGTAAAAATTACATCATCTACAGTTAAGTCTTCACCATCAGACCATTTAAGATTTTTTCTCAATGTGAATAAAATGCTTAATTTATCATCAGAAATTTTCCAAGACTTTGCAAGTGCTGGTTCTTTCCTACCAGTAATTGGATTCTCTGTAATTAATCCTTCATACGTCAATGAAAAAATATTTGGAGATTCCTGAGACAGAACAGCGTTAAAGGTCTTAGGGTCACTTAAAACAGATAAAACAACTTGATTCTTATTGTTATTTACAACACAAGCATTAAGTTGTAATAAACATATACTTGCAAAAATAATCAATAACCAACGTAGAAAAATAATATATTTTTTTTTGTACATTGTATCTAAGCAATTGATTGGTAACACCATCTAGAATATTGATAAAGTAAAGATATGTAAATAGAATAAAAGAATATCTGACTAAATAAGCTCTCTTTTTACATAACTTCAATTAATATTTAATGCGAGGATCAATATAGGCATTAACTAAATCAACTAATATACTTACGGAAACTACAATTACGGAGAAAAAAACTATAATTCCTTGGACTGTCGTGTAATCTCTCGCAGCTATTGCTTGATATAGGCTATTTCCTAATCCTGGCCAAGAAAAAGTTACTTCAGTTAGAACCGCGCCACCTAATAAAGAGGAAAAAACTAGGCCTAAAATAGTAACAACCGGGATAAGAGCATTTTTTAAGGCATAAAACAATATAATTCTATATTCGGTGATACCTCTAGCTCTGGCAGCCTCAACATACTTAGTTTGAAGAGTATACCGAAGATTTAGCCTTACTGTTCTCTCGAAAATACCACTGAGTAATAAACCTAAAGTTATACAAGGTAGTATTAAGTGATAAGCAGAAGTAAAGAATTGGTAGACATTACCATTTAGAAGACTATCTATAGTATAGATTCCTGTTATTTTATCAGGAGGAATCTTATCTAGTGGAAAACGAGTCCCAAGAGGAAGTAACTTTAGTTGAACTGCAAATATTAACTGAAAAACCATCCCTACCCAAAAAATTGGTAAAGAATAAGATATTATCCCAAATAATCGACTGATTAAATCTATTACAGTGTTAGGGTTTAATGCTGATATAGTTCCTGCAATTATCCCAATAATTATTGCTATAATCATACTATATATTGTCAATTCGGCAGTAGCAGGAAAGTGCTCTGTAATTATTTTCCACACAGGCTGTCCCTGGTTAACAATAGAATTACCTAAATTTAAAAATAAAAGTTGTTTTAAATAGCTTAAGTATTGGAACCAAAGCGGTTGATTTAATCCTAAAGTTTCTCTTAAGTTCTCTTTCGCAAACTCTGGGGCACGATTTCCCAAAATTGCATCAGCTGGATCTCCTGTTGCTACTCTTAAAAGCAAAAATACTAAAGTAACTATTGTCCATATCATTACAGGAGCAATAAGTAAGCGAACAAGAACATAGTTTTGTATTGCTTTTAAACGAGACATTAAAATAAATAACAGCGAATATTTTTATAGATATTCTACTATTCTAAAGGTTTTAATTTATTTTAGTAACTCTTTAGGCATCAATTTAAGATGCTTTAATTTATTTCTAGAATTTTTAATTCATTAAGTTTAAAATAAAAAATTAATTTTTATTTTTTAACGACCATGGATTGAAATATTTTTTATAAAAGTAATTAAGTTATATCAAGCTTGTACAAATATTCTTTCTCATTCACAATCTTTTAAAAGATATGTAATAAAAGTGGAGAAAATAGGCTTTGTGTATTAAATTGAAGAAATTACGCTTAAATTTTAAATAAATTCCTATTTTTATATTTAAGAATATATAGTATCAATATATAAATAATACTGAATATATGACAATAGAATTTAGCTTGTTTGAGAACTTGTTTATTCAAGTCTTAAATGAAGAAATTGATAAAAATAGTTAGAATATAAGACTAGTTTAAGATCTAGAGCAAGAAACTTACCTCTCGGTATGCTCCATGGCAGCATTTTTCAATAATCAATTTAAAGTTTTAATTCGCCCTCTAAAGTATGAGGATCTTGATTGGCTAGAGATCCTAGATGTTGAAGCAATCCAAGTTCAACCGAGTTTAGGTTATATTTCTTTTCAAGAGGAATTAAGACAAACAAGGTACTGGTTTAGGTTAATAGAAATCTTTAATTGGCTTCCTAATTTTTTGGGAAACTACCGTAAAGTATACATCGCAGAATTATTCAACATTTCTGGTAATTCAATATTAAAAGGATTTATTCATATCTCTCCTTTTAATATAAACTTAAGTACTTGGCGAATTGAAAGGATTATAGTTGTTTCAGACAAAAAACAACAGGAAAAGTTGAGTAACTCTGAAGAACTTAGAGCTCAACTACTACGTTATTGTTTAGAAATTATATGTGAAGCACGAACTTGGATTTTAGAAGTTGATATTAATCGAAATGATTTCCTAGCTCTATATCGCCAAAATGGATTTCAACCTTTAGCTAAACTTACTTATTGGTTATTAGATTCAAAACTACTTTGGACTTTATCACAACAAAATTCAAATATTCCTAATCTTTTACCTGTTAGTAATTCTGATGCACATTTACTATATCAATTAGACTGTGTTTCCATGCCTCCTTTATTACGTCAGGTCTTTGATCGTAATTCCCAAGATTTCAAAACATCTTTGTCAACATCAATATTTACAAAATGGCAACAATGGTTTTTTGACAAGGAAATAGCGAAGGGTTATGTTTTTGAACCTCAAAGGAAAATAGCGATTGGTTATTTTAAGTTAATTTTATCGAAGAGTAACTTTCAATCACATCAGGCATATCTAGTTATTCATCCTGCATATACTTGGCTTTACCCAAAGTTATTAATACAAATATCACAAATTGTTCAAAAATATCCTAATCAAAATTTAGAGATCGTCTCAGCAGACTATCAAAATGAAAGAGAAAATTATCTAAAAGAACTTGGAGCAAATCGCCTTAAACATACTTTATTGATGTCACGTTCTGTATGGCATAAGTTTAAAGAAGTAAAAACAAACGAACTTTATTTATCTGAAATGCTGCAAGGATTACGTGTAGCCCCAAGAAATCCTATTCCTAATAGATTTTTATAGACTGAAATGTTAGCAAGATTTTTCAACAAATATTGTTTAAAAAACATTTTATTTTTAGTTTTTTGAGTATAAACAGAAAAGATCCAAATTAACTTTCCGTATTTTTTATTCGATCATATTAATGATATAAGTCATTAATTAGTTTAAAAGATCAAGAAAATAGGAATTAAACATTTGCATAATATTACATTTTTCTTAAAAAATATAATATTGTGCAAATCTTATTAAATTATTGAGATAATATAAAGTCTTATTCTTATTTTGGTATTGAAATTTATCGTGTCCCAACTTACTCTTAATTTAGCTCAAGGATCCATAAAATTTAATTTTCCCTTTGAAGATGCACAGGCTCTAAAAGTAGAAATTGACAACTTAATGCAAAGACTGAAAATAGTTGCATCGAAGATTAACAATGGAGAACAAAAAAAGGCAGAAGAATCTCTAGACTACCAGTATAGAGGGGAAGTGTTGGTAGAAATTTTTTGTAATCCCAATATTTATCCTACTCCGTTTGCTGCAAAAGTATTACTTACTATTCGAAATGAAAAAATTCGTTTTAGTACAGAAACAGAACTAACCCGAATTGTTGATGATTTAAGACAATATTTAGAACAATATAGATAATTAGCCATACAGATAATAGTAATATAGATAACTATATTACTAGTTTAGCCTTTTCAAACGAAATATCAGTTAAGTATTTACATAAAGTCCATAGTCTTTTAGAAAATTATAATTTTCTAATTTTTATTCTAAATATTCAAATAAATACTAAATATAATTATATTTCTACTCTATTTAGAAAGAGTTGACATATTCATTCTTGTTTTGAAAATAGAGTTTAATGCTTCATTCAAAGTCTTTGCCATAACAACTTTATTTTCATAAACAACTATTACTCTCACTAAAGTTGGTAAACTATTTTTTTCTGCTTCTAAATATAATGGTTCAACATAAAGTAAAGACTGTTCTTTAAAAAAAGGAATTACTAAAAGATTTCCTTGTATAACTCTTGATTTCTGCCTAGTCCATAAAGATATTTGTTGAGAAATAACTGGATCTTGACTGATCAATGCTTCTATTTGTTCTGGTCCATAAATAATTCTTTGCTTAGGCAATCTAAATAATAACATTTCACCATAGTTGTTTTCATCTGAACGAGCAAATAATCCAGCAATTAAGTTATTACGGCTAGTAGGAGTATAAACATTAAATAACATAAACTCTGGTGTATCATTTATTAAACTTATCAATAAATAATAAGGTTCTATAGGTTGTTGATTTTCTCCATAGATCTCTTGAGGAATTCGCCACTGATCTTCTCGATTATAAAAAACCTGAGGATCTGTCATGTGATAAGTTAATAATCTCTCTGATTGAACATTAAACATATCTTTTGGATAGCGTATATGATTTTTTATGAAAAGAGGTATTTCTTGAAATGGTTTAAAAAGGTTAGGAAATATTTTACTCCATGTTTTGATTAGTGGATCATCTGGATCGATTACGTACAAACTAACATCTCCATCATAAGCATCAATAACAATTTTTACTGAATTACGAATGTAATTAAAAGTAGAATTCCCTGGTTCAGAATAAGGATAACGATTACTAGTTGTGTAAGCATCGATCATCCAGTATAGTTTTGTTTCCTTTAGATTATTATTTCCTACCTGCACTTTGGTTGTTACTAAATACGGATCGTTATCAAAAAGAAGAAATGGAGCAATTGTTCTTATCCTATGATTGATATTACGACAAAAAATTAGTCGAGTATCTGGAGTAAAATTACGGGTAAATATCATTTGCCAGTCTCTTAGATAATTAGCAAATAAAACTTTCCTAACCCAGTTTTTAATTTTAATTCCTCCTTTACCATCGTAGGTGTTATAAACATTATCTTGACCACTAGGAAAATCTAATTCTTGGACTTCTGTATTAGTCATGATATAAGTATTAGTTGATTCTCCGAAATAAATTCTAGGATTATCAATAGGAATTTCTAATTCATTATTAAAAGTTTGTAAGTTTCTTATTCTATTTTTTGTATCAATATTTTGTACAGAATAAAATGGTAATCCACCTTCATCTACTTTATTTACTGGTGATAAAGTAAATCCATAGCCATGAGTATATACTAAATGTTCATTGACCCAGGTTTTTGCAGGTTCTGGTACTGCTTCATACTCTAATTCCCGAGCTGCAATTAAAACTTGTTGTTTCACGATTTTAGATAAATTATTATCTGCTACTAGTGAGATTGAATAACGATCAATATCTGCATCGTTAAATTTATAATAAGGCCGAAGTTGTTGTAGTTGTCGATTAGTTTGTAATAAAGGACGAGGATCCCATAAACGAATGTTATTAATAGTAAGACGGTTTTCGTCTAAAAATTTTTCAGTTAAGTTTCCAGTTCCATGAAAAGTTTTAATTTTGATTTTATCAAGATTAAAAGCTCGACGAGTTGAAGCAATATTGCGTTTTATATATGGTATTTCTCGAGCCAATTCATTAGGTTCTACAATTAAACTCTGCACTATCTCTTGGCCAAACCAAGTAATAGGTAAAATAGCTATATATATGAACAACGGAGAATAGTAAAAAATACTTTTTGTATTATTTTTTGTTCCTCGAAATAATAATAATAAAGAGAAAATAACTAGTATGATCGCTGTTAGTGTATAAATAGGAATAAGAAAATAAATATCAGTATAACTAGCCCCAAAAACAACTCCTCTAGAAGAATATAGTAATTCATACCTAGCTAACCAATTATGAAATGCAACATCTAATGCAAATAGACCACCTAAAGTAAATATATGGCGTAGTTGTTCTTGAGAGAATCCTATAAATCGACCCGATCTTAGACTATTAGCTGCCATAAGATAAGTTAAAACAACATAGATTAATCCAAACAAAAACAAACCGCTTAACCAGAAATCAATTAATTTCCAAAATGGAAAACTAAAAATATAAAAACTAATATCTTTACCAAATTGAGGATCGGCTTCACCAAAAGGAGTAGAATATAAATATTGTAAAACCCGAGACCAATTACTTGACAACGTCAGACCCAATATTAAGCTAAAACTTAAAGACGTTACTCTAAAACAAAGATTTATATTCAATAAAATTACAAATATAGTTACTCCGATAATCCCAATTTTCCATAATTGATTTACTTCTTGCAGAATAAATTTAAAATTAAAATCCAATGGAGATAAGGAAGGTATCATTGGTATCTCGTTTTGTAGAGGAAAATTAGAGATCCAAGAATTATAAGCGACTTCACCATAATATAAGATTATTAACCCTATCACTCCCCCTAGTCCTATAACAATGCAAATTAAATAGAATAATCCTAGGGAAGGAGAAGAAGGATACCGATCAAGCTTTGTAAATTGAGATTTATCTTGGGTGTATATCTCATAGTCTTGAGAAGGATTACTCCATTTATAATATTCTGCTTGATTTAAATTTATAAATAAAAACCATATAGAACAACTACTAACAGATATTAATAAACCTAATTTCCAAAAAATCTGCTTAAAGAAAACCTCTAGATAGCCTACTTCCTCAAACCAAAATTTCTCTACAACGATGTAAGAAGATAGTTCACAAAGACATCCAAGAACTAATATCAGTAAACCAAGTCGAGTAAAATAACGTTTTGAAAATTTTATCATTATATGAAAATTAGAATTTTAAATATAAAAATTAAAAACTAAAGAGGGAGTAAAGATTAATATCTCTATATACAATCGTGATAATATCTTATTACTTATTTATTAATACATAGTACTAATATTTGTAAATATTATATTGCTACCTGATTATTTATAATTATTGTTTATTAAAATGTTTAGTCAATTGCTAACTTAGTAAATTAAGGTTATAAAGTTATTAAAAAATATATTAATACATTGGTTTTCAAAAGTTTAGATCATTAAAGCGATTTTTGAGAGAAAGAGTTATGCATAGTTATATATTTTGATTAACTATAAAGAATATACAAAAAAGTTTTCTATTTTTAGAATAGAAAACTTTTTGTATAGAATATGATTTGTTTTTTTAGCAGCTCTACAATAATCTTCTTATAGTATAGAAATACGTTAAAAAATTAGTGTAATGAAGCTAAGGCATCTTGAATCGTTTTGTTATAAATTATTCGTCCTGCAGTAGTACGAATAAACTGAGAAAGATTTTCTCCATTTAGTTCTCTAACTTTACGTTCTCTGTAATATTTGATTATACTACCATCCTCAGAGGTTTCTGTTTTTATTACTTCTTTATCTGGTTTGTCTGTAACAATCTCTTCATAAGGATCTTCACAACGAAGCCAAATATAAGCATGTAAATCAATATTACCTTGTTCATAGGCTTTAATAGCATCTTCAAAATTGGCGAAATATCTTCCTCCTCCTTGCTGAGCTTCAGGGTTTTCTGCTGTAAGGTAATAACATCCGAGGACCATATCTTGCGAAGGAGCAACTATAGGGGCTCCTGTTGCTGGTGATAGGATATTATGGCAAGCTAACATCAATAGTCTTGCCTCTGCTTGAGATTCCAATGATAAAGGAACGTGGACTGCCATTTGATCACCATCAAAATCAGCATTAAATGCTGGACAAACTAAAGGATGTAGTTGGATAGCTCTTCCTTCAACCAGAATAGGTTCAAATGCTTGAATTCCTAGACGATGTAAAGTAGGAGCACGGTTAAGCAAAACAGGGTGTCCAGTAATTACTTCTTCTAGAACATTCCAAATACTAGAATCGCCTTTAATAATAAGTTTTTTAGCAGCTTTGATATTATTTACTAGGCCTAAGCGAATTAGTCGATGAATAACGAAAGGTTGAAATAACTCAATAGCCATTTCACGAGGTAGTCCACACTGGTAAATTTTTAATTTTGGACCTACTACGATTACAGAACGACCCGAGTAATCAACCCTCTTCCCTAAGAGATTTTGACGAAAACGACCTTGCTTACCCTCGATTATGTCAGATAAAGATTTTAGTGGTCTATTGTTTGCTCCTACTACTGTACGACCTCTCCTTCCATTATCAATTAAAGCGTCAACTGCTTCTTGCAGCATTCGTTTTTCATTTCTAACAATAATTTCTGGAGCAAGAATTTCTTGAAGTCGAGCTAAACGGTTATTACGGTTAATTACTCTTCGATACAAATCATTTAAATCAGATGTAGCAAAACGTCCTCCATCTAGCTGAACCATAGGCCGAAGATCCGGAGGAATTACAGGAATTACTTCTAAAACCATCCACTCAGATAATGATCCAGTAGCAATAAAATTATCTATTACCCTTAAGCGTTTAATGAGTTTAGCTCTTTTTTGTCCTTTACTTTGAGTGATCTCTTCTCGAAGTTTTTCTGCTATTTCTTCTAGGTCCATTTCTTGAAGTAACCTATGAATAGCTTCTGCGCCAATACCAACTTCTATCCCATACAAATCTGAATCTTCAGCATAAATTTGATCTTCAATTTCAATCCACTGTTCTTCAGTTAATAGTTGTTTGTATTGAAGATTGCTAGCATTACCAGGATCTAGGACTACATAAGCATTAAAGTAAACAATTTGCTCTACGTCTTTTAAAGCCATATCAAGCAAGATGCTCATATAGCTAGGAATTCCTTTCAAATACCATACGTGTGTAACAGGAGCAGCTAACTTTATAAACCCCATACGATGTCTACGAACACGTGATTCTGTAACTTCAACACCACAACGTTCACAAACAATACCACGATGACGAACTCTTTTATATTTGCCACACCAACACTCCCAGTCTTTTGAAGGACCAAAAATCCGTTCACAAAATAGTCCGTCCATCTCTGGTTTCAAAGTTCTGTAATTGATGGTTTCAGGTTTTGTTACCTCTCCAACAGTAGTACCATTCGGAAGAGTTCTTTCTCCCCATTGACGGATACGTTCTGGAGAAGCTAATCCAATTTTGACATAGTCAAATCTTGTATCTTGTGCTGGTTTCATGTTTGATGATTTTAAAAATATAAAATTTTTTTCCTATCTCTACTAATTACTGTACAGTTAATTTTGTAAAAGATTCAGTAATATAATAGAGAGAAATTAATAGCAGTTAAAAATAAACTCAAGACTTTAAAGTAAAATAACGAATATTAATTTTTGTACTTAATACAATGAAATTTTTGGTATTTACTTTTATTAGAAATCTCAGAAATAATCAGCTTTTACACTAAAAGGCCTTAATATCAATTGTAATTTCTATTAAAAACCTCCATTTTCAGTTTATTTTTTAGAATATCTATTAAAAATAATACATATCGGATATAAAATTAAATTAGCTTCCTATCATACAGTTTTTTAGCTTTTAGAGCAATATCTTAAGCACTAGTAAGTAGTTAATATTTCTAATATAGACAAAAATATAACCCGTAGACCACATTAAGCTTAATAAATTAGTATTTCAGTACTTAAATACTCAATAAAGTATCAAAATTAAACATTTTAATTTATTTTAGTCTAAAACTTTATTTAGAAAATCAAATTGAAGTCGTAATTTTTATTACTTAAAGTATAAAAATTATTGATTCTGAGTTTTAACTATATCTACACCATGAGAAGTACCTATGCGACTTGCACCTAACTTAACTAATTCTAAAGCTTGTTCAAATGTATGAATACCTCCAGAAGCTTTAATCCCCATTTTACCGCTACAAATTTTATGTAGATATTCGATATCAATTTTTGTAATGCCTCCGAACCATCCAGTGTTAGTCTCTAAATATTTAGCTCCTGCATCTGCACAAATATCAGAGGCTAACTTCTTTTCTGCATTTGTTAATAAATTACTTTCTAAAACTATTTTAATTATCCTTTTTGTAGTTTCACATATTGATGATATTTCATCATAAATAAATCTTGAATTACCTAATTTTAATTCTCCCAGATTTATCATAATGTTCAATTCATTAGCACCATTATCTGTTGCTTCTTGTGCTTCATAAAGTTTAACAGATGAAGTAGTAGCTCCTGAAGGAAAACCAATTACTGTAGATATTGAAGTTTTGGTTCCATGAAGTAAATGTACTACCTGAGGAACGAAATGAGGATATACACACACACTAGGAAATTGAAAGTATTGAGCTTCATCACATAATGTTTTAATTTCTTCATAAGTTGAGTTAGGATTGAGTGATGAATGTTCAATATAGTTAGCAATATTAATATTTAATTCAGATTTCATGTTCTTTATTTCTACAAAAATTTATTAACTCAATTATCTAAATTGTAGTTTAAAAAAGCATGTGTTTCATAAGATATAAAAATGATATTTATCAGAATATAATTTCTCTAAGAAACATTAACTTTTAATAATGTTGAATAAGATTCAACAATTTAATTTTTCAAAGGTCATCACTTCTTAAGTACATATTAGAGCTTTTAATTCAATTAATTTTGTAGAGAATTGTTACTCATATAGAGTAAAGTTTATTTAGAGTTAGTAGCGTGTCATTCTCTTAAAAATTTCATACTTCTAAAGATAATAAAATTGTCTCTAAATATACTTTTTTCTAATAATCTTATTTATTAATACTATTACAATATTTATATAAAGTTTTTGAGTTTTAGTAGTTGCATTATATTGCTAGAATCTTGGTACTTATAACATTAAATTACCTAATATTAACTAAAAGCTACAAATAGTAAGTATGTTTATAAGCTCTAAAACGAATATAAAGTTACTTTTTTGTATATACTTTTACACAATATTTAAACACTGGAAATAGGCAAGGTTAAGTTTACTGTTATCGAAGATGAAACTTATTGGAGCTGGTATTAGTAAATCAGATGTTATAAATGAACGTGCGATCATTACAAATAGAGAAATAACAAAAATAAGAAGAATTAAAAAAGGAGCTATATATTCTCGAAAAAACTGCATAAAAACTTTTATCTTTAGTATATTACCAAATTATATCAGATTTTTTTCAACTGATTGAAAAAAATCTGGCAATTGGTACTAGGAATAAATACAGGAAAAATTGTAAAGAATACTATTTTAAACAATTAATTTTATACTTTTACCAAAATCAATACTTGTAAAATCAATTTGTTCTATACCTTGAATCTTTTAGAGATAACCATACTATAAATTGTGTCCCTTTATTATTTTGAAAATCAATTGGACTCAATAACTCAATCGTTCCATTCATTTTATCAACTAGTTCTTTGACAATTGATAAGCCTAAGCCGTTGCCTAGAATACTTTCTTGTGTTTTTGCTCCTCTATAATGTCGCTCAAAAATATATGGTTGATCTTCCGTAGAAATACCTAAGCCTGTATCTTGTATACAAATACCTTGATACTGTTTATTGTCAATGATTTTAAATAAACCTAGCCTAATATCTATTCTCCCAAATGGAGGAGTATATTTAATACTATTATCAATTAAATTACTAATTACTTCTCTTAATCCAAAAATACTAGCTAAAACTGGTTGTAAATAATTAGGAGCATGTATCTGCAGAATTATATTTTTATTTTGTGCAATAGGTTTCATAGAAATCAGAATATCTTCCAATATTTCTGATATGTAAATTTCATCCAATTCTAAAGATTGTGAAGGAAGTAAAGGAGACAATGAATTTTTAAAAGTGCCAACAAAGTTAGAATTTAAAGGAACAGTATCTAAACTCGCATCTATTGAGATTTGGTTGGTTTCAAATTCTTGGATTAAATCGTGTAAATGTTCTCCTTCTCTAACTATATTCTTAACGACAGCAAAACTTTGCTCATCAGATATTAAACGTTTAAGTAATAATTTACCAAAAATTTTTAGAGCTGTTAATGGATTTCTTAGTTGGTGAAATAAATTTTCAAGTCGATCATATTCTTGTTTATGTAATATTTTTTGCTGATGTAATTGTTTTTTAGAAGATGCTTGACGTTGATCTAATGAGCGTGCAATTGCTAAGGTATTTGCTATTTTTTTTATTTGAGTCAATTCATCTTGTTTCCAAGGATGATTAAATCTCCTTGTTACCAAAACTCCTAAAACAAGACCTTCATATACCAGAGGAAACCCTACTTGGTAAGGTTCTGATGTAAAAAAGTTGCTACTATGTACACTAGACAAATCTTCAGAAATAGATGATAAAGATCCTCTAAAAATTGGTATGGCGGTAATTTCTTTTCCTTCAATAAAATCAATATGATTAGTAAAAGTATTTCTAGCTGTTCCACCAGCTGGATAAACAACTATTGGTATAAGATTTATTTGTTGATTATCTTTTTCTGAAGTCAAATATACAGCACTCCATTCTGCTTGTAGAATTTTAGCCAAAAGAGTGATTTGTGATTGACACAAAGAAATAAAATCTGAACTCGGATAAGAAACTTTTGCTGTAGCAGAGAACATACTTTATTAAGTTTTATCAAGAAGTAAAAATTTGTAGCCTAAATATTAAATGAATTTGTTTTTAATCAAAAAAACATTGCTATAGTAATAATCATAATTTGAATTGCAAGAATTTACAATTTAAGTATTAAATGCTTGATCTTTTAAAATTAAACAGATATAATTGCTTCGGATTTTGTAGCTATGACTGCAGTCTATGTAGTCAAAATAGGAGGTAAAAGGGTTGGCAAGAAAGCGCAAACGGAAAAGTCGCCGTCGCCAAGAGGGTCGAAAAATTCTTGAACTTGTACCCCAATATAATATTGAGAGCGGTGAAGATAAGCCAGTAACTGCTGCTAGAAAATACATTCATGGAATAGGGATACAGGCGCCTGCTTTGTTAGTTGTTAGGCGTAATGAACACACTACTGATAGATACTTTTGGGCGGAAAAAGGTCTATTTGGTGCTCAATATGTTGAGGAAAATCATTTTTTGTTTCCTAGTTTAAAAGAATTTCAGCCACAAATTCAGAAAATGTCTATGAAAACTCCTATGGTAGGATAAATATTCAGTGAAGTTACTATAAGTGGCTGTGATTTTCTTTTTAAGAAATGAAAAAAGTTTATGTGTTGATTTGTTTTTCTAATTATTAAGCTGTAAAGGAAAGCTTTTTTTAAACTTAGCTATTTCATCACGATGACCAGTTAGAATAAAACAACTAGGTTTATCTAGTGTTTCTCCTGTATTGTGTTCAAAGTTTACGGTTACTGTCTCAGCTTTACATGCTTTTTTCCAATAAAATAAACCTGTTATGGGAGACAAAATGACTAAACTAAAAAATCCAGGAGTTAATGGCTGATAAAGAAACGATAAAATCAATCCAAAGCAGAATAGACCAACTGACGATAGAAAACTTAAGAAGATTGCCATAAACCAACTAGGACGAACTATTCCCTCAAAAATAATTTCATCTTCTTTATTAGAAATAATTTGATAGGATCGTTTTTCAAAATAAGTTTTAATTTGTTTCATTAATGGTATTTTAGATACCTGGAAAATAATTTTTTCTTTCTCTGTACGGTCTTTTACAGAGGCACGAATAAAAAAGAATAATCCTATAGTTAGTAAAAAAGTTAGAAAGAAAGTTGAAATTAAGGTAGGATTGCTCACAAGAATTAAAATAATGATAACTAAGTAATGAATTAAAATAGTTCTGTCTTGACTGATTGTAACCTATAAACATATAAACAAATGATTTTTAGCTTTGTTTACACAAACAGTTATCTAAGATAAAAATAAATGACTTAAGTAGTTAAGTAGAGTTATTAAAAATTTTAAAATAGAGATTTATCTAGTTAAAAGCACTTTTTTGTTAAGACTTTTAAAGTGTGAAAATTTTAAACTATTTGAATTACTTGTAATAATACCTATAACTATGCTGGACTAAAATTCAGTGATAGGTGGATTTTCAGATTTTATCTAAAGAAGTTCATTTTAATCTTGTAACTCTTCTTGTAATAAAAAATGTTAAAAGTATTTTATTCCTCATATAAACAAAAAGAAATGTCAGTTATGGGCTCTTTTAAATTAACAGTTGTAATAAGTCCAAAATGAGTTCTCTAAATTACTAAGAATTTAGATCTTTTTTCAAAGTATAAAATTTTTCAACTTTTAATGATTTAAACTTAATTTATTCCTCGTTTATTTTAACTTGAACATCATTAAAGATAGAAGTATTAAATTTAAATAAAATAATTAAACTCAGTATATGAATAAGCCAATGTGAGATTACTAAGCTCCAAATAATAGAGACTAAAGCAGTTGCAAAAGCAAGGACTCCAAAAATATCATTGTTAGTACGCTGATACCGTAAGATACTTCCTATTGAAATTACAAAGAATAGAAATGGAAAAACATAAAATATCATAGACAATTACCTTCCAATTTCTTATATAGTGAAAAACCTACAAAAAATAATTTTTACTGATTTAGATATTAGAACACGCTTATACTCTAACAATAGCATTATCTTATATGAGATGACAGCAATATAAACTATTTAGTTGAGATATCGTAAAAAATCTTCGTATAACTTTAAATTTAGACAAATTATATTAACTAATAATACTTATTATTAGCTAATATAGAAAATTGTACTAACTAGTTTTATACTTTATCTAGCAAAAACTAATTAGATGAAAAATAGATCAATAACTCTAGGCACTTTATCATAGAATAATTATATTTATATTACGAACTTTTAGCAAAAACTAAAAAACTTTAACTTACTTAGTAGATAAAATTAAAATTAGTCATAGAAGGTTAGAGCAACATAGAAATTTATTTAGAATACTTATCGGATTATTTAACTTAACTTGTCTAAATATTTTAACTATCTTACACTTTATATCTTAATACTCACCTTTCAAATATTGAATTGCAAATAAATATTTTCGTATATTACAATCCGTATTTTAATAATAACTTTTAAAAAACAATATAATTCTGATATTAAAATTAAAGACTATAGTATGAATTTTATAACTTAATTCTGTTAGTTGAAAAAATTACTATTAAATATTTTAAATATCAAGCTTGATTAATTTTATATTGTCACTAATAAAGAACAATTAATATTACTTAATAAAATAGTTTTTATAATTTGGTCATGTGAAACAAGTAAAGTTTCCTATCAACTTTTAAAAATATTGATATTTATAAAAAGTATTGAAACAATCATTTATTTTTTATTCAAGAGGAACTAACAATAGAAACTATTAGTCTAGTGAAAAGCGTCTATATATTCATTTTCTAAGATTAATTTCACTAGGTCAAGACTACAAAAAATTCAGAAAAATCTGATATAGTGCGCAATTTATCTTAGGATTCTTTATAAAAGCTATTAAGAATTTTATCAAGCAATCGAAATACATAAATTTATAAGATATGAGGGTATTTTTATGAAATCATTAGTTCGCTGGGGAACAACTATGAGCTTGATAGCAAGCACTTTGTTGACATCTTGGCTAGGGAAAGTGCCAAAAGTATTAGCTTTACCTGAAGCTGATATCATTAAGTTATTACAGACAGTTCCTGTCTTTACTATTACTACAGAAGAAGGAGGACCTCTTGTTGCAACGATAGAGGATAATCAAAAAGTAACACAAGTTTTTATGAGCTCACAGGATGCTGATGGTTTTTTAGATAAGCTTCGTCAACATCAGCCAGACGTTGGAAATAAAGTAAAAGTTCAAGCTGTTTCTTTAGGGGAAATATATCGTTTTGCTTTAGCTAATAATAGTGATGTAAATAAAGAATCTCTTCAATTTGTTTATGTTCCTATGAAGAGTGCTATAGACTCTGCAAAAAAACTTCTAGACACCAAAGGACAAGAATATAAAGGTGGAGTTCCTTTATTTATTCTGAGAGGAGGTCCCGAAAATAGTATGTTGACTATTCAACAAAATGAGAGAGAAGTTATCCCTCTTTTCTTTGAAGAAGCTCCAATTCAAGCTATTACAGAAAAAATGAAAAAGGATCAGCCCAACATCGTTAAATCAATAAAAATTGAAGTAGTTCCTTTAGAAAATGTAATTGGGTTACTGCAAACCAAAAATGATGAGGCACTTAAGCAAATACAATTAGTTCCACCTGAAGAGACTATTCAGTTTATTCAGAATAAAATTAAACTAGAACAGGCTCAAGAAAGCTAAAATATTCATCTATTAACTATTTACATTCAAGATCTCTTAAAAATTTAGAAATCTTGAATGTCCATATTTAATATTTACACAAATACAATATAAGTAATAACTTATTCACACATATCTGATAGATATAAGACATAGAGCTAAACTGATTAAAAAAATTGATTAAGATAAAAGTATTTTTATATAAAAACTATCATAGTCACTAATGTGGTTTTTCTATCTTAAAATTTAAAGAATATAAATATTTAAAATCAATTTCGGCTAATGCTGAGGAAGTGATGATTAATTATTAACTCAGTTTTTAAGAATATGAATAAAGACTTAAAATATCTTAAAATTTTCTATTAAGTTCTTTAGACTAAAAAGATAAAAAATAATATTAATAACTGATTAGCTATTTATACTTATAGTCACTGGTTAAATTTACAATATTTATATTCTAGAAAACAATTATGGGAAAATCTGAAACGAAAGAATTAATAAATAGACAGTTATTTTACCTGAAGAAAAACAATAAACTTAAGTTTTTAGGACATATTTTTACCTCACTATCTTTAGGTATAATCTCGTTAAGCACTACCCTTCCAGTTTCTGCACGTATACCTGAAGAATTGATTAGTTGTGACATACTTGTAGTGGGTGCTGGACTATCAGGTTCTGCTGCTGCTTACGAAGGTTTATTAGCTGGAAAGACTGTTTGTTTAACTGAATTAACTGATTGGGTGGGAGGGCAAATTTCTTCACAAGGTAATTCAGCTTTTGATGAGGGAAAACAACAGAGATCTTTACAGCATTTTCCTCGAGGATATAATATTCTGCGAAACAATATTGCTCGTTTTTACAATAGGCAAAACCCTGGAGAATGCTGGGTCAGTGAAAGCTGTTTCTTACCATCTCACGGTCACCAATTATTATATAAACAATTACAGAAAGCTCAAAAAATTGGTAATGGAACTTTGAAATGGTTTCCTTCAACTGTTGTCAAAGAAATAAAACTGAATGCAAATAATAAATTAATACAGAGCGTTATCGCTATTCAACATAGTCCTGCTGATCCTGGTCTTGATCTTTATAAAGAGCCTCTTTCCCAGACCATTCAGGATGCTTATACTTACAAAGATTCCAAACGTTTCAAAAAAAGAATTATTCGTTTTGAAGCAAAATCTCAAGAAAATAGTTCCGCTAATTGGTTTGTAATAGAAGCAACCGAAACAGGAGAAATAATTGCTTTAGCTGATATTCCGTATCAGCTAGGATTAGATCCCTTAAATCATCTTAATCCATCATCTCCGACAAAAAATAGGGATCCTTATTGTGTACAAGGTTTTACATATCCTTTTGCTATGGAAAGGATGACAAGTATTCAAACCCAAAACAAGCCAATATTTTATGATAAATATGAGCCATATTATGGATACGATAATGATAATCGATTAGCTCATTTTGACTTGGTATTTACCTATCGAAGAATCTGGAGTCCTCGTAAGGGAAGATTAGTAAAAACTGGACCTCTTAAGGTTAATGAGCCTAGCCCTGGAGATATTTCTATGCAAAATTGGCTATGGGGAAATGATTATCGTCCAGGAACATCACAAGACAATCTTATTTATACTCGTAAACAGCTAAAAGAAAACGGACAGTTAGAAGAAGGTAGATGGGAAGGAGGTTTACGTACAGAAACTTTAAAAAAAGGAGAGGAATTATCTTTAGGATTTTATTACTGGTTAGTAGCAGGAAATACTGATTCTCGCTTAGGTAATAATATTAAAAAACCATCCCCAAATCATCGTTTATTAAGTGGCCATAGTTCTCCTATGGGAACTATGCATGGACTATCTAAATATCCTTATATTAGGGAAGGGAGACGCATTATTGGAAGACCATCTTATGATCATCCAGATGGATTTTCTATAAATGAAATTGATATTTCGACTAAAGATTATTGGAATAATTTTTATCGTACTTCTTTGCCTCGGCCAATGTATCAAAGAGTATGGTCAACTATCGCTAACTTAGAATCAAGAATAATGACATTAAGTAACCGTCCTTCGTATTTAGTTACCAGACGCACCCATGCAACAATATATCCAGATTCTGTTGGCGTTACCCAATATATGATTGATTTTCATCCATGTATGGCTTTATCTCCTGCAGAAAAACCTGGAAATCTTGAAAGAAGAGAAGTTCGTGTCGCTCATGGTTCCGCTCATCCTGCACAAATTCCATTAAGAGCTATGATTCCTCAAAAAATAGATAATTTAATTGTTTCTGGAAAGAATATAGCTACTAGTCATATTGCAGCAGCAGCTTATAGGGTACATGGATTTGAGTGGTCAGCTGGAGCAGCTGCTGGCACATTAGCTAGCTTTTCTTTAGAAAAGGATATCTTGCCTTATGAGTTAGTAGATGATTTACCAAAACAAGAATCTGGGTTACAGGAATTTCGTCAAAAGCTAGAAAGTAATGGCAATCCTACAACTTTTCCTCAAGCTATGATGTTTAGTTACTTGCAAGGTAAGTAGTCTAGATGGTCTTTTCTTTAAGATCTTCTAAAAATAATTTTAGAGATAAAGATAATATTTAAAATTAATATGTTTAAATCTGAAATTATTTTTAATAAGTATAGATTTAAAGTATTGTTAATCTATACTTATTCTAAAAAAGAGATATAGGATAGTATGCTTATAATTTAATTCCTAAAACTTGAGTATGAGCTCCTCTCGCTTGTGTGACACCAATAGTTCTTTGGGATGCTTCAATCATTGGACGACGTAAACTCACAACAATAAATTGAGCCTTCTCTGTCTGTTTCTGGATCATTTGAGATAGTCTTTCTACATTTGCCCCATCTAAGAACATATCAACTTCATCAAAGGCATAAAATGGTGATGGGCGATATTGTTGCAAAGAAAAAATAAAACTTAATGCTGTTAATGATTTTTCCCCACCTGACATAGAATTTAAACGCTGTACCGGCTTACCTTTTGGATGTGCTACAAGATTTAATCCACCTTTAAATGGATCTTTTTCATCGTCTAACTGTAGATATCCATCACCTTGTGACAAAGTAGAGAAAATTTTCTTGAAATTATCATTAACTGCATTAAAAGATACTTTAAAAGAACGTAGCCTAACAGTTGTAAAGTTCTCAATTCTTAGTAATAGTTCTGTCCTTTCTTCTTGAATAGTAATTAGTTTATTTGTAAGCTCACGAAGTCTTTTCTGAACTTTTTCATATTCTTCTAATGCCAGCATATTAACAGGTTCCATTGATTCTAAGTATTTTTGCTTTTTATAGATTTCTTTCTGCAATTTATCAGTATGAGAAGATAAACTTTCTAAGCTTTCGTTTAATTCGGATAATAAAGGTATTTCTGGGAATGGAACTGGTAGCTTCAATTTAGCTATTTCTTCTTCTTTCTCAAGAATAGATAGTGCTTCTTCTCTTTCCTTTTGCCTAGTTTCTAATTTTTCTAATGTCCATACATGGGATTGATATTCTTTTTCAAGAATTTTAACCTTCTCTTCTAAACAGTCACGTTTTGTTTTTGTATCGTCTAATGTTTGAGTTAATTTTTCTAATGAAACTTCTAAATTTTCAACTTCGATATCAAACTTCTGAAGTTTATTTTCAATATCTACTTGTTGATTGTTTATATTAACAGTATGCTGCTCGCTCAATTTTATTTTTAATTCATCCTCATGAATTTTATGCTCTATACTAGTTATCTGATTTCTAATTTTTTGAAACTTTTCTTCTCCTTGGTGTAGTTCTATCTCTCGGTCTTGTAAATGATTTTCTTGATCTTTTATTAAAATTTGAACCTCTTTCCATTCACTATGGGAATGAGATTTCTCTATATTTTTAAGTTGTTTGTGTTTTTCTAATAATTCTATTTCTAATACGGAACTTATCTTATGAATATCTGTAAGTTCATTCTTTAAAGTTTTTATTTCTTGTTGATGATCAGATATTTTAAACTCTAAATCTTTTTTATAATTTTTGAGTCTTTCTATTTCGTTTCTAACTTGTTGATATTTTAATTGTTGTTCTCTACTCAATTGCTCTGTTTTTATTAATTTATCAGATAAGTCTTTTATTTGTTTTATCTTAATTTGTATGTTTTCTTCGTTTCTAAGTACAAGATTTTCTATATCTACTAGTCTTTGTCTAAATATTTTAATTTCTTCTGGTTCTCCTTGATTTAAAACTCCAAAACGTATGGAAGATCTTTGAGGTTTACTTCCACCTGTCATAGCTCCACTAACCTCTAATAAATCTCCATCTAAAGTAACAATACGCTGCTTGCCTAAATATTTCTTAGCATAGTCTATAGTCTCAAAAACAGCTGTATTGTTAAAAATATATGAAAAAACTTTTTTATATGCTGGATTACATATTACTAAATCAACTGCCAAGCCAATAAAACCAGGAGCATTTTTTAGATAATAATTACTTTGCTTTGAATAGAATCTAATTTTAGTTAATGGTAAAAAAGTCGCTCTTCCAGCTTTTGCTTGCTTTAATATATTAATTCCAGCAATTGCAATAGTATTATCTTCAACTACAATATGTCCTAAACGTGAACCTGCTGCAATTTCTAATGCTAATTGGTGATGTGGAGCAACTTGTCCTAACTCAGCTACCAAACCACATACACCAGATAAATCTGAATTTAAAATAAATTGAGAAGCATAAGTTCCTTGAATTTCCTGTTTTGCTTGTCTAGATGCTTCTAAACGATCTAGATGTCTCTGCTTGTCTCTATATTCTTTATTTAACTGTAACTGAGTTTCTTTTATAATACTGTAATCTTGCTTTTCTATATCTAATGTTTTAGAAATGATTTGTACCTCTTCTATATAAGAAATTGATAATTTCTCTAACTCCTTATTTTGAAGGTATATATCTTTTTCATATTTTCTTAATTGTTCCTCTTCTTTATTTAAAATACTCGATACTTGCTGATAACGTTCAGTTAATTTTGCTTTCTGTTCTAGTTGAGGATTTAATTTATTTTGTAAAGAAGATGTTTCTATACTCAGATTTGCTTGTTCTCTTATCCAGGAATCAGATGTTTCTGCAATTATTGCAGCTTGTTTTCTTACCATTTGTAGAGTTTGATAACTTCTTAATTTTTGTTCTTTAAGTAAAGGTAAGAGTTCTTGCTGCAATTTATTGCTATTTTGACTTAGTCCATCTAGTTCTTCTTTTTTTTGAAGAATAGTTGTTGTTATTTTATTTTTTTCTCGCTTAATTTTCTCGATTATACAAAAAAATTCTTTCTTTTGTTGCTGTAATTGGTTAACTTGTGCTTTTTTTGTACTAAGCTTAGAAGCAATAGTTAATCGTTCATCTTCTCCTAAAGCTTTAACCTGAAGGTTCAAGTTTTCAAGATCAATATTTATCTTGCTTAATCTAGTTTTTAAGTATAGGCTATTGTTAATCAGCTTATTTTCTGTTTCCTCATCATTTAATTTTTGTATTTTAATATTAGAAATTTTCTTTAATAAAGATTTCCATAATAAAACCATTTCCCATTCTTTCTTTTTAGAAATTTCTTGTTTAAGTTTTTGATATTTTTCAGCTTTTGTCCTATCAGCTGTCAAACGTTCCAATGAGTTCTCTAGTTCTATTTGTATAATCTTACAACGTTCTTCTCTATCCTTAACTTCTTCTAAAGTTTCTTTGGTTTTATTAATTTTACGATCGAATTCTGCCACTCCAGCAAGTTCATCAATAATAACTCTTCTTTCTTTAGAGTTCATACTGATGATACTAGTAACATCTCCTTGAAGAACGACATTATAACCTTCAGGATAAATACGAAAGCGATTTAATTCCTCATGAAGCTCATTAACATTACAAGGTCTTTCATTTATATAATAATTAGAAGAATAACTTCCTCCTTTCGTAACACGTAGACGCCTTGTTACTTTCCACTCATTTTTATGAACTAGACTGTCTTGTTGTTGTGTTATATCTAGTAATTTTTCTGAATTAAAATAATCTGAAATATCGAATGTAACAGAAACATAAGCTTCTTGATTACTGCGATTATTAGTACTAATATTAATTAAATCTGGCAATCTTTCGGCTCTTAATCCTTTAGAAGTAGCCAAACCAAGACAAAATAATAATGCATCCAATATATTAGATTTGCCTGAACCGTTGGGACCAGACACTACAGTAAATCCGGGTAAAAATGGAATAGATGTAGTTCTGCCAAAAGATTTAAAATTAGATAGTTCAATGCGCTTAATATGAACCATGGCGCGATAATAGTAATGCAATCGAGAAGTTTAACAAACAATTTAGGTATAGTCTTGTATACCTAGATTTAAAAGACTCTTCCAAATATGTATAGGTTTCCAATAACCAATAAAAATTGAAAGAACTTTTAAATGATATTCATAAGCTTTTCTGAAAGCTGGTATTAAACATAGTCTATATAGATGATCTTTAGAATCATTTAGTTTCATATCACGAAGTTCATGATTATTTTATAAATCACTAAAAATATAATATTTTAAGTTGTTATATTTGTTTGTATTAAAAATGCATCAATTTTCCATTATTTTTATACCATTATTTGACAATTTACTTATAAATAATTCTAGATTAGAATCTTGAAGTTCTTGTGTAATAACATTTTTTATATCTTGAGCTTTTTCGTAGGATTCACATAATGTAAATATAGTAGGTCCTGAGCCTGACATCATAGTACCTAAACCACCCGTTTTACTGATGAAAGATTTTAATTTATTAATTACCAAATGTTTTGGTAAAACAACTTTTTCTAAATCATTATGCAATAGTTCTCCAATTCTCTTATCATTTTTGTGACTAATAGCATTGACAAGAGATTTAAAATTATTATTTCTATTGTTACTATCAATTTTCCAATAATATTCACCGAATCGTTTCTTATAGTTTTGATAAGCCCAAGGAGTGGAAATAGAAAAATTTTGATACTTCGCTAGCACTACCCAAAGATTATCTAAATTCTCTATTGGGTTTAATGTTTCACCCCTTCCTGTAGCGATCGCAGTTCCTCCAGTGATACAAAATGGAACATCAGATCCTAAATTTTCTGACAGTTTCTCTAATTCGGTTTTATTTAATTTTAATTTCCACAGTAAATTTAATGCTAGTAAAACTGCGGCTCCATCAGTTGATCCTCCTGCCAGACCAGCAGCTACAGGTATACACTTATTGATAATAATATCAACGCCTCCATAACTATCAAAAAATTTGGGGAATTTTTTGACAATTAGTTGAGCAGCACGATAAGCAATATTTGTTTCGTTTAGAGGAACTAAAGAATTATTGCAATATAAATTGAAGTCTCGAGTTCCATTAAAATATATTTTTATGTAATCACTTAATTCAATGCTTTGTAAAACCATTATTAACTCATGATAGTGATCAACTCGTTCGCCAAGAACTTCTAAGTACAAGTTAATTTTAGCTGGGGCAACTAAGTTACAAATTTTCATTTTATTTGCCTATAAATCATTTCTAACATGATAATACTAATAAAATTTATAAATAATAGTTTTTTGTACTAATTATATTTTTGCAATAAATATAGTAAAAATACTTTTCTACTTTTATTTCATGATTAGTTGAGTCTCTCCAATTCAATGATGTAAAATTCTCCGATATCCTGATCATCAATAAGAATAGGCTGATATATGATTTCTCCCTTTATTTTTACCAATTCTCCTATTTTAGGCATTTCGTTAAAAGTCTTTAATACCCATATTGTTCCAGTTTTATCTTGAAGTTGATAAGAACCACTATTAAAAAAAAGAACAGAATCCAGAACTTTTCCTTTAAGATAAACTGTTTGAGAAGTTAAATCATTAGTATCAGTAGTAATCAATTTTTGATTAAAAAGTTTTTGAATGGGAGTAGTTGTAGACTGAAAAAAATCAAAGTAGTCTAAAGTGGTATATCTAATTATTACTCCTGCTATAATCACAGATAGAGTGATAATTTTAACTTTTCTGATATGTGAAATTTTCATAAAATGACAAGATTTTTTGAGTTTAATTGATCATTTAAAATATTTTGCTTAGAAGATAGGACATAATAGAATATTTCTGTATTTCAATACAGTTTATATGTTTCTAAAACTTATTATTATGTTGAACTTAACGTTCTTTTTTAGATTAATAGTCAACTTATATATAAATTTTAAAATTAAACTTATACTATTTAATTCACTAATGTTGTTTAACTAATATTTATCAAGATTGACTAATAATTATTAGTATTTAAAAAGTTAAAGAAAAAAATTAAAATTTCAGTGTAGTCACAGCTTTAGTTTCATATTTTTCTTAAAAGAGTTATCATCATTCTTAGATATTTGTGAGGATAAACTTAAGTTGATGGGTACAATAAGCACATTACCAGGAACGCGAGATATTTTGCCAGAGGAAATTGGTTATTGGCAATATGTAGAAGCTGCAACAGCAAAAATTCTTGGTCGTGCGATGTACTATGAGATTCGTTCCCCAATATTTGAGAATACTTCCTTATTTGAAAGAGGAATAGGAGAGGCCACAGATGTCGTAAGTAAAGAAATGTATACTTTTTCCGATCGAAGTGATCGATCAATCACACTTCGACCTGAAGGAACGGCAGGAATTGTACGTGCTTATCTACAAAACAATTTATATGCTTTAGGTGGAGTTCAACGTCTTTGGTATTCTGGCCCCATGTTTCGCTATGAGAGACCACAAGCTGGACGCCAAAGACAGTTCCATCAAATTGGGTTAGAGTTAATAGGTTCAAGAGGCCCAAGAGCAGACGTAGAGGTTATTGCTTTAGCAACAGATATCTTAAAATTTTTAGGACTAAAAAAACTAAAATTAAATATTAATTCTATAGGCGACCAATATGATAGGAAACTCTACCGAGAAGCATTAACTAATTACTTTTTATCTTATAAAGACGAATTAGATATTGACTCTCAAAATCGTCTAAGCAAGAATCCCTTACGTATTTTAGATAGCAAAAACGAAAAAACTAAAGAAATCAATAAGAACGCTCCTAATATTTTAAATTTTCTTGGAAAAGAATCCCAAAAACATTTTGATGAAGTTCAGCAATTATTAACAGATTTGGATATTGATTATCATATAAACCCATGTCTTGTTAGAGGCTTAGATTACTATACACATACTGCGTTTGAAATTCAGTCTGACAATTTAGGATCTCAATCTACAGTATGTGGAGGTGGACGATATGATCATTTAATCGAAGAGCTTGGTGGAACTTCAACTCCTGCAGTAGGGTGGGCCATAGGAGTAGAAAGATTAATTATTTTACTTAAACAAATTAGATGCTCTCCTGAGCATACCCCAGATATTTATATCGTTTCAAAAGGTCAAAAAGCAGAATCAATTGGATTATATCTAGCCCAAAGAATGCGTTCTGCAGAATTAGTTGTTGAGTTAGACATGAGTGGAAGTAACTTTGGAAAACAATTTAAGAGAGCAGATCGTAGCAAAGCATATGTTTGTATAGTTATTGGCGAAGAGGAAGCTAAGAATAGTACCCTACAGCTGAAATGGTTATATACGAAGGAACAAAGTTCTATGACTCAGTCAGATTTTTTACACTACATTGAAGAGTTGAAAAAACAAATAAATCAATATAAAAAAGTAACATCAGGACTAACTTAAAAAATAAATTAGTCAGTGAGGAATGTTCTTCTTGTATTTTTTACGAGGTACTTGGAAAGTTTCTCCTATTTTAGTTTGTTTTAACTATAATATTTTCATTATGATATGTAATGTAAATATCCAATTAAATAGAACATATGAAAAATAAATGAAACATATGCTCTATTTAATTGGATATTGATATTACATTGGCAATATATAGAACTTAGAAAAATGTAATAGACAATTGCTTCTTAGAACAGAGTGTAAATGAAAGGTGCTATTACCGAACCTTGGGTAAATACAATTAGTGCTCCCAATACCACTAAGGTTATTATTAAAGGAGCTAACCAAAACTTTTTGCGTTCATTAAGAAAGCCCCAAATATCTTTAATAAATTCAAAAAAATCATTCATTAGTAGGGCTTCTCCATACTTACTTTGTTTTTAGGTGTACTAAAAACACGATAACTTTCCGCATCAAATTCAAATTTTCTTTTCATTACATCATATTTAATAATCTTCATAAAAAATCCCATCGGGGTTACTAACACAAAAAAAATAATTCCTAAAATTAATCTACTGTTGATCCATGAAGCTACTTTTGCAAACAGCATCCACCCTTCATAAATTGGTGCAAGAAGATTGGGAGAAACAATGGAGAAAATAAGAAAAATGCCGCCAATTATCCAGAAAACTATAGGATAAGAATATCCCAGTAATATAGGAATAAAAGAGCCAAAAAATAGGATAAAAAATATTCCCATTAATATTCCGAAAGATATTAACTTTTTATTGTTTGTTTTTTGAGACATGTGATAAAACATACTTCCATTGTTTAATAATTAATCTAATTCAAACTCATTTTGCCAAGATTTATCATGCTTCCATTGATTCTGATCTACTTTTTTTAGTATATAGTTATTAATTATTAAATAGTCCATCTCTGTTCTCATAAAGCATCGATAAGCGTCTTCAGGCGTACAAACAATAGGTTCGCCTCTTACATTAAAAGACGTATTAATTAAAACTCCACATCCCGTTAAAGCTTCAAACTGTTTAATTAAATTGTAGTATCTATAATTATTTGTAGGATTAACTGTTTGTACTCTTGCTGAGTAATCAACATGAGTAACTGCAGGAATAGTTGATCGAATAGCTTTTAATTTATCTATGCCAAACAAGTTTTTAGTTTTTTCTTGCTCAGAGATGTGTAATTCTTCTTTAACTTTAGCAACTAATAGCATATAGTCACTAGACTCTTCTAATTCAAAGTATTCCGAAGCTTTTTCTGTTAATACAGAAGGTGCAAAAGGACGAAAAGATTCTCGATATTTAATTTTTAGATTCATAATAGATTGCATATCCCGATTTCGTGGATCACCAAGAATAGAACGATTGCCTAATGCTCGAGGTCCAAACTCCATACGTCCTTGAAACCAACCTACAACATATCCTTTAGATAAAATTAATGCTACTTCGGAAAGAAGATCATCATCCTCTGTAAAATAATCATATTTAGCTTTTATATCATCAAAATATTTTCTAATTTCATTGTCATCAAATTGAGGGCCTAAATAAGAGCCTTGCATCATGTCAGATGTACCTGTGTGACGTCGGTTACCAAGGTATTGATACCAAACTGCCAATGCAGCACCAATAGCGCCACCAGCGTCTCCAGCTGCAGGTTGTATCCAAATATTTTTGAATTTTCCTTCTCTAGATATTCTTCCATTCGCAACACAATTTAAAGCAACTCCACCTGCTAAACAAAGGTTTTCTGTCTTTAGTTCCTGATAGGCTGTATTAGCTAATCTTAAAATTACTTCTTCAGTGACTTTTTGAATAGAAGCAGCAATATCCATTTCGTGTTGCGTAATTTTATTTTCTGCTTTACGAGGAGGTTGGCCAAAAAGATTAGAAAATTTATTACTAATCATTTTTAGTCCCGTTGCATAATTGAAATAACTCATATTTAAACGAAAGCTACCATCTGCTTTTATATCAATTAAGTTATCTAGAATTAAGTTAAAATATCTTGGCTCTCCATAAGGAGCCAACCCCATTAATTTATACTCTCCAGAATTAACCTTAAACCCAGTGTAGTAAGTAAAAGCAGAATATAATAACCCTAGAGAATGAGGAAATTGAAGTTCCCATCTAGGGGTTATTTGATTTGATTTTCCAAGCCATAAAGATGTTGTTGCCCATTCTCCGACAGCATCTAAACATAGGATTGCTGCATTCTCAAAGGGACTGGGGAAAAAGGCAGAAGCAACGTGTGATTGATGATGTTCTGTAAATAATAGGGGAGGAAGTTGATTAACTTTACAATTATCTAGTTTTGCTAATTCTTTTTTAAGAATTGTTTTTAAATAAAGCTTTTCTTTTAGCCATACTGTCATAGCAGAAACGAAAGAATAAAAACCTTGGGGAGCATATGCTACGTAAGTTTCTAAGAGACGTTCAAAGGTTATTAAAGGCTTCTCATAAAAAACAATATAATCTAATCTTCTTAAAGATAGCTTTGCCTCCTCTAGCGCATAAGCAATAGCATTTTTAGGAAACCTTGCATCGTGTTTCTTACGAGTAAATCTCTCCTCTTGTGCAGCAGCGATAATATTACCTGACTTAACTAAAGCTGCTGCACTATCGTGGTAATAAGCAGAAATTCCTAAAATGTTCATCCTAAATTGAGTTCCTCACCTTAACTTGATAAAACGTAAAATCTTAGATTATATAGAGTTCTAATATATTAATTAATCGACAACTCATAGCTTGTATTTAAAAAAATAAATCTTAAATACAATTATTTTTTATTTAAAATAATATTGACATCGTTCAAATATAACCTAATCTTTCTTGTTGAATAACCGAAATTATTAAAATAGAGGAAATATTTTTTAAAATTATAATTTTTTTACACAAAGTAGGAGAAATTTTGAATGTATAATAAAAAATATATCTCAAACTATAATAAATTTCATTAATTTATTAATTAGACAAAACTTCAAAATACTTTTCGAATATGTGCCATTATATTATTGGTAAGCTCCTAAAAAAATAGATTAAAGACATTTTTTTAATAAATAAACCTGATTCTTGAAAAATAAAGTCAGTAACTTTTTGTTAGTCTTTAATTAGTAAAATTATAATTTATTTTTTCACTAAGATTTGGTTTTTAAAACATATTAATTAGTAATTAAGTAAAAAAGTTATAGTACACATAAGGTTAAGATATATATTTTCAGAAAACTTGAACTTTATGAAATAACCTAGAATCTTAGAAGAAATTAATCGTCTAGTCTACAAAATATAAATTTATTTAAGAAAAAATATCTCATGATGAATAATATAATTAACGATTGTATAAATAGAAAATAATAGGGAATCTTCTTGACTCTTATTATTTGATCATTCAATCTTTTCAATCTTATTAAAGATCAATATAATAATATTTAATATTTCAATTTAAATTTTAGATGCGAACTCATTACTGTAATCAATTAAGCACGATGGATCTTGATACGATTGTTACTCTTTTTGGATGGGTTGATCGTCGTAGAGATCATGGAGGAGTCATTTTCATTGATTTGCGAGACCATACTGGTATCATTCAAATTGTTAGTGATCCAAAACATGATTCTTCATCTTATAAGACTGCCGAAAGATTGCGTAATGAATATGTTATTAAAATTATAGGCAGAGTGAGTCGACGTCCTTCAGAATCCCTAAATTTGAAAATGAAAACTGGAGAACTAGAAATATATGCAGATTCTATTGAGATACTTAATGTAGTTACTAAGCAACTACCTTTCAGTATTTCAGGTTTAGATGAAGAGTTAATAAAAGAAGAAACTCGTCTCAAGTATCGTTACTTAGATTTAAGACGGGAAAAAATGTTAAAAAATTTACAGCTACGTCATAAAGTAATAAAAACAATACGTCACTACTTGGAAGATAGTCAAAATTTTATAGAAGTGGAGACTCCTATCTTGACTAGATCTACACCTGAAGGAGCACGAGATTACTTAGTTCCCTCTAGAGTTAGTTTTGGACAGTGGTATGCTTTACCTCAATCTCCTCAGTTATTTAAACAGTTGCTTATGGTATCAGGTTGTGATCGTTACTATCAAGTAGCAAGATGCTTTCGTGATGAAGATTTAAGAGCTGACAGACAGCCAGAGTTTACTCAACTAGACATGGAAATGAGTTTTATGTCTGAAGATGAGATTCTAGATCTGAATGAGGGTTTAATTTGTCATATTTTCAAAACTATCAAAAATATAGAGCTGTCTCGTCCTTTTCCTCGTTTAACATATCAACATGCTATGGAAAAATATGGAACAGACTGTCCAGATACTCGCTTTGATTTAACTTTAGTTGATGTGTCTGACATTGTTCAAAATAGCGGATTTAAAGTATTTTCAGAGGCAGTTAAAAATTTAGGGAGTGTGAAAGTTTTGCCTATTCCTGAAGGCAATAATATTATTTCTAATGTTCGACTTAAGCCAGGAGGAGATTTATTTCAAGAAGCAATAGAAGCAGGTACTAAAGGAATTGTTTACATTCGTGTAAAAGAAAATTCTAAAATAGAAACTATTGGAGCTGTAAAAGAAAACTTAACTGATGAACAAAAGAAAGCTTTGTTAGAGAGGACAGATGCAAAACCAGGTCATCTATTATTGATTAGTGCTGGAAGTACAGCAATGGTTAATAAATCTTTGTCTCGTTTAAGATTAATAATCGGGAAACAAATGAATCTTATTAACAATAGTAAAATAGATTTATTATGGGTAACAGAATTTCCTCTGTTTGAATGGAATTCTGATGAACAACGTTTAGAATCTTTGCATCATCCGTTTACTTGTCCTAATTCTTCAGATTTAAATAATTTAACTACGGCTAGAGCTCAAGCTTATGATTTAATATTTAATGGTATAGAAGTTGGTGGTGGTAGTTTAAGAATTTACAAAAAAGATATTCAAGAAAAAGTATTTAAAACTATTGGTTTATCGGAAGAAGAAATTTATAGTAAATTTCAATTTATGTTAGACGCTTTTGAGTATGGAGCTCCTCCTCATGGAGGGATAGCATATGGACTAGATCGATTAATAATGTTATTAGCAGAAGAAGATTCTATTCGTGATGTTATAGCGTTTCCAAAGACTCAACAAGCAAGCTGTCTACTTACAGAATCTCCTTCTTTTGTAGACTCTAAACAATTAAAAGAATTGCAGGTAACTTCAACTTATAAATCTAAAATTCAAAAGAATTAATGCAAGAAACTTCATTAATTCTTATTAATGTTAAATATATTTAATTTAGATTATGATGGAGGAAAATAACAAAAAATTATTGTCTGATTACTAATTTTTATTAATTACAGTTGCTAAGTCTTCACCGTTTTCTCTGATAACACGGATTAATAAACCTGCTAAAGTTAAACTGGCAATAATTGAACTTCCTCCATAACTCCACAAAGGCAATGGTAAACCGGTTGTCGGTAATAATCCTATTGTTACACCAATATTTAATAGAGCTTGTCCGACTATCATGATCATACTACCAACAGCTATTAATCTTTTTACTGGATGAATACAATTGATTAATATTTTTAGTGTAAAGGTTGCATATACAAATAATAATAAAAGCAGAAAAATACTTCCTACAAAACCGAACTCTTCTGCATAAACTGAAAAAATAAAATCAGTATAATGAATAGGTAAGTAGGACCACTTTTGTATAGATTGCCCATATCCTAATCCAAAAATACCTCCAGATCCTACAGCTATTAAACTCTGTATTAACTGGTAGCCATCAGTCTTCGCTATTTCATCTCTCCAAGGATCAAGGAAGGATAGAATTCTTTTAAGTTGATACCTATGAGTATAAACACTGAATGAAGCAGCTGATAAGCCACTAATAGCTGCTGTCATTAAATACCTAACTGGAATTCCAGAAGCAAGAGCAATTAACCATAAACTAATACCACATAAAGCTGTAGTACTTAAATTGGGTTGTATTAAGATACCTGCCAAAACAGCTGAGAATATTAATATCCACTGTATCTTAATGCGTAATGAATGACGATACCAGAAACCAAAGATATAAGCACTTTGCAGTACCAAACATGGTTTGATTAATTCCGAAGGTTGAATAATAGCGGGACCGATCTTAATCCAACGAGTCGCACCATTAACAGTATGACCTAATCCTGTCTTAGTTAATAAAATTAAACTTAGCAAGAAAAAAAGAAAAAAAGGAACGAACTTCATTAAATACTTCAACGGTACTCTCACGATTACATTAAATCCTTGTAATCCTATCCATATCCAGATAATTTGACGCATGATATAGTGAAATCCATTACCAAAATCTTGTTGAGCACTATGGTAAGATGCAGAAAAAAGAGCAATCATACCTAAAAACAGCCATAAAAAAGTTAACCAACGCAAAAAACGAGCTTCTTTTGGCCATTCCTTAATACTAGGATCAATTATAGGAATAAAAAATCTGAGCATGAATAATCTATTATTTGAAATGTTATGGTAAAGATTGAATAACTAATTGTTTACGGAGCAGATAGATTAGAAGATTATTTTATCTTTTGAGATAGTTAGATTTACTTAAAAGCTTATACATTATTGACCTACTAATATTCTATAGTTCATCCTTAGTAGACAAGTTAATATTTTTTATATAGTTAATATACTAATAAATTTAATCCTTACTGTAATCGTATAAGGTTTTTCTTGATTTATGATGGCGATGAATAGATTCAATAACTTGTTTAATTTTTTCTACAGATATAGAAGTACCATTTGTAGCTCCAGCCATAGCTGAAATACTTTCTTCCATTAAAGTTCCACCAATATCATTACAACCCCAATTTAATGTTTCAATAGCTTTACATAAACCTAGTTTGACCCAGCTTGGCTGGTGATTAGGTATCCATTTTCCTAAAAAAATTCTTGATACAGCTGTAAGTAGAAAGATTCTATTAAAATCAAGTTGTTGATTTTGTAGAGGCTTATGAGGAAAACTAGAAATATTTTTGCTAATGAAAGGTAAAAGAATAAATTCTGTAATTCTACCAGGGTATTTTTGTTGAATAGATTCTTGTTGCAATTTTCTTAAACGACTTAAATGTTCTACTTGTTGAGTTGCATTTTCAATATGGCCACACAGCATTGTGCTGGTAGTATATATTCCTAATGAATGAGCTAAACTAATAATTTCAATCCAGGTGTTACTATTAATTTTTTCAGGGCAAATTTTATTTCTTACTTCATCATTTAGAATTTCGGCAGCAGTTCCTGGTATAGAATCTAAACCAGATTTTTTAAGTGCCATTATTGTATCCACATAACTTAATTTATCTTCTTTAGAAATAAATGCTATTTCTTGAGGAGAGAATGCATGTATATGAATCTGAGGAAATTTTTTTTTAATAATTATCATTATTTTCTGATAATACTTCAAAGAACTTTTTTCTATCTTAAGATTTCTATTTAAAGCACCTTGAATACAAACTTCAGTAGCTCCTTTGTGTACAGCATTAGATACTTTTTGAATAATATTTTCTAAATTTAGAGTATATGAATCCCTATCTTCTAAATCGCGCCTAAAACCACAGAAAGAACAGTTTTGTTCACAAATATTAGTAAAATTTATATTATGGTTTACAACATAGGTAACGGTATCTCCAACTTGTTTTTGTCGAAGATGATCGGCTGATTGACGTATCTTATTAATTAGATCTTTATTCGTTTGAGATAGAAGAGTGATTGCATCATCTTCTGATATATCAATATCATCATCTACTTTCTTTAAAATACCCGCTATTATCTCTTCTTGATACAGCATTAATCAATTATGTTTTTACTATATAAAAAAATTAGAATAAGGAATAAGTTTACTCTTATATCGTACCCGTAGTGCTTAGTTTATGGTTGTTAAAATAGTGAATTATACTTTACGGAAAGCTAATTAATATAAACTATAACCATACCATTTTAAATGTAGTAGTTTCAATGATATTTTATAAAGTTACTCACTACAATTAGCTTCATTGCAAATGATTTCTTTTATACCTTGTCTCTTTATTTTGACTAGAAAAATCAAAAGACAGAGAACATCATTAGTAACAATTACTGCTATCATTATTTCTAATTTATAATAAAGGATATTTGCATTGAATAATAAATCTACGATTTTAGTTACAGGGGGAGCCGGATACATTGGTTCCCATGTAGCTTTATTACTTAAAAAAGAAGGATATGAAGTTCTTGTTCTTGATAATCTTTCTTTCGGTCATCCTGAAATTGTTAGAGACATTTTAGATGTTGAGTTAATTGTTGGAGATACTAATAATCGCTTTCTATTAGATCAAATATTTACGACAAGAAACATTTCTGCTGTAATGCATTTTGCTGCTTTTCTTTCAGTGGGAGAATCAGTTCATAATCCAGCTGTATATTATAAAAATAATGTAGTAGGAACCTTAACTCTTTTAGAAGCGATGGTTGCTGCTAATGTTAATAAACTGATTTTTTCTTCTACTTGTTCTATTTATGGGATTTCTAATGATATTCCCATAACAGAAAAACACCCTAATAATCCTTTAAATCCATATGCCTCTAGCAAATATATGGTTGAACAAATTTTAAAAGATTTTGATCAAGCTTATAGTTTAAAATCCGTCATTTTTCGATATTTTAATGCAGCAGGAGCTGATCCTTCTGGTAATTTAGGGGAAGACCATACACCTGAAGTTCATCTAATTCCTTTAGCATTACTTACAGCTTTAAAAAAGAGAGACCATCTTGTTATTTTTGGTACAGATTATGATACTCCTGATGGTACTGCGATTAGAGACTACATTCATGTTAGCGATTTAGCAACAGCTCATATCCTAGGTTTAAAATATCTTTTTAGTGGAGGGAACAGTGATATGTTTAATTTAGGAAATGGTGATGGATTTTCTGTACGAGAAGTAATTAATGTAGTGAAAAAAGTTACGAATGTAGATTTCTCAGTTAAAGAAGGTATTCGTCGTCCAGGAGATGCGCCAATCTTAGTAGGAAGTGGAGGAAAAATTCAATCTAAGCTAAGTTGGAAGCCTGAATATACTAATTTAGAAACCATAGTTGATCATGCCTGGAAATGGCATAATAAGAGACACGGAATAAAATAATAAAACTCATTTACTAGACAATTCAGATATTTTTGAAATTTAATTTTTATCTTTAATACATAGTATTTTAAAAATAATTCTTTGTTTGTAAATATCTTAAGATTTATAACCTATCCAAATAGATTATAAATCTTAATTACAAGACTTTACTGTATAGTTCCTTGCAAATGTTCGGTGCTAATCGGCTTTATCAAATATAACTTCAGAAGTTGAGTTACATTAGATATAAGTGCTGGTAATTTTCTTAAAGATTTTATAATATAGGGTTGTTTAGAAAAATTTATTTCTCTTAACTTAGCATTATTACTCACACATATCTCTAAGCCTTGATAGAATCTAGGATCTTTAAGATTTAATATTACTGGAAAAACTCGTCCAGCTATTTCATTAGTTTTTTCGATAACATACTTATCATAGTCTCTAGCATTGAGGCCAATAGCTGAGTAAAAATCACTTCTTTGGACATCATTAAAATACATCGTTGCAAATACTGATAATAAGAAAAAGCGACACCACAGGCGAGCCTTCCAATTATTTAATATTTCAGGATTTGCCTTCATAATTGCATCAAAAAAATCTCCATGACGGTTCTCATCTTGGCACCAGTTTTCAAAGAAATTAAAAATAGGATATATCTTATTTTCAGGATTATTTTCTAGATGTCGATAAATTGTAATATAACGCCAATAACCAATTTTTTCTGATAAATAAGTTGCATAAAAAATAAACTTAGGTTGAAAAAAGGTATAACTACGACTTTTAGTTAAAAATCCTAAATCTAAAGTCATATTAAAATCTGACAAAGCTTTATTCAAAAATCCAGCATGGCGTGCCTCATCTCGAGACATCAATAGAAAACATTCTGCAAGAATAGGATTTTTGTCTTTTAGGCGTCTTCCCAGTTCTTTATAAAGTAGAAAACCTGAAAACTCAGCTGTACATGAACGTTCTAAAAATTCAACAAATAACTTACGAGTATTTTCGTCAAAATGATCCCATGTTTGAGAAAACTCTTCGCGTCGAATAAAATGATAACGATTGTAATCTGTACGGAACTCTTCGAGAATAGCTTTCAATTCTTCTTCATTAATTGAAATATCCATTTTTGCTAACGCTTCAAAATCAGTCGTATAAAAACGAGGAGTTAAAAGAGTCTCTTTATCTGGAGATTTAATGTTTGGATGTAGTTCTTTGAGTTCAGGCTTTTGAAGAGTATTTACCATAAGTTATTTTAAATATTTTTTACAAAAAAACCATAGACCTAACACTTTTAAGGTAATAAAATTACCATTATTCTTATCAAGAATATATGAATAAAAAGCTGAGATTACAGTGTAACAGTATTAAGTACATTAAGAAATATTATTTATGTCAAGAATTACAACATATTATCAATTTATATTAAGAAAAATGGATTTCGAGTTAATCGTTTATTTTTTGTTAGATACTCAAAAAAACTATATTTGACCTGTAAATATTACAGTTATATTATTAATACTACTATTTTGTCATACTATTATAACCATCTCAAACAATGTCAATATAACATCTTATCTGACAAATATATACTTGTAAAATTCAAAAATGAATAGACCAAATTTATAGAAATTAAATTATAATTTCTATGATGCTAATTAATAGCAATTTCTTCCTCATAAAAAATTTTCTTCGTCAAAAAATATAGACAGAGAAATTAATAACCAATTTTTTAAAATGGTTATTTTAACTATAATAAAATAGATTCTACAACAAACAACTCATTGTAGAACTTTAAAACGACTCCTAGATAACTTTTTGAAATGAGCTCAAACTTTAATCAAAGTCTGCGACTAATCCCTATATTTTCAGGTGCCCTAGGTAGCATATTACTAGTAATTAATCGCTTCACAATAACACATTTAACTGATTCCCAAGCAAGATCTGATGTTGTAGGAATTATTCTCAGCGGGGTATTAGTTCTTGTTGGATTGCTTTGGCAGCAAATTCAACCAAGATCAGCGAATGCTGTTACTCTTATCGGAGAAGAGAAAATTGAGTTTAATAGTTATTTAGATGAAGAAACTAAGCTAGATTTAGCTTGGGCATCTCACCTAATATTGAATAATACTGTTACTAAATCTGTGATTATTTATTACAAAAAAGATATCTTACTTCGCCGAGGAATTTTGGGTGAAAATGATAAAGTTAACCCAGGTAAGATATTAAACAAAGTTTTTGAAAAACAAAAGGCAATTTATTTAGTTAATCTTGATTTATATCCAGGAAGAATTGAATTCGATTATTTACCAATAAACACACAAGGTGTCATTTGCCAACCATTAGGAAAAAATGGAGTAATGATTCTTGGTACTAACGTTTCCCGTAGTTATACTAAACAAGATGAAAACTGGATCGAAGGTATCGCTGATAAAATAACTTTAACCTTGCAAAAAAACTAGGTTAATTCATGTCATAGAAATTTCGTTATTTTATTTATGTGTAATAGTTTTTAACTATAAAATTTATTCTACCCAATATTGTTTTAAGCTAAATTACATATATCTCAATGGATTAAAATATGAATAATCATATCTATTTATTATTTGTGTTTCATCATTTGTAATTGATATAATTTTTTATATAAACCTTCTTGTTTGATTAAATTTTGATGGTTCCCTGATTGAATTATCTTACCTTGTTTTAAAACCAATATTCTGTCAACATCTTTAATAGTTGATAATCTATGAGCAATAATTAGTCCTGTTCTGTTAATTAACAGTTGTTTCAATGCTTGTTGTATTAAAGCTTCAGTCTTTACATCCAAACTAGCCGTGGCTTCATCTAATACCAAAATACTTGGATTGCGAATAGCAATTCTAGCAAAAGCTAATAACTGCTTTTCTCCTTTGGAAAGATTAGTACCTCTTTCTTTTAGTAGTGTATGATATCCTTCAGGAAATTTTTCAATTAATTGATCTGTATTAGTTAACCTTGCTGCTTGTTTTACTTCTTCTAAAGAATATTTTTCTCCTAAAGTTATATTTCTTTTAATATCACCAGCAAATAGAAAATTTTCTTGTAGAATTATTCCTATATATTTCCTAAGTTCTTGTTTGGAAATATACTGACTATCAATTCCATCAATTAAAATTTTTCCATGAGTAGGTTCATATAAACGTGATAAAAGTCTTATTATTGAACTTTTCCCAGACCCTGTCGGCCCCACTAAAGCAATCTTTTCCCCTGGAGAAATTTTAAAGTTTAAGTTTTTAAGAATAAAATCATTTTTTTTATATCCAAACCATACATTGTCAAAAATAATTTCGCCTATTTTTCTGTTATTATTTCTAATAATTGAAAAATCTATATTTGTTTTATTTTCTTTTGTTTCTATAGGTTCTTGCATTAGTTCTGTTATACGTTCAATAGCAGTAAACCCAGATTGAAATGTGGTAAATTTATCGGCAAATCGACGTAATGGATTAAATAATCTCTGAGCATACAAAATAAATGCAGATAAGGTTCCGAAATTAATACTAGTATTCATTATACCAATACCTCCTAGCAAAAGAACCATTGCAATTGCGACTAAACTTATCCACTCTAAAGTTGCAGAGACTGCTGAATCATGAAAAATTGTCTTACTAGTTGCTTGACGATAATTTTTATTTATGTCTTTAAATAATTTGCTATTGAAGTTCTCTCTCCGAAAAGTTTGAACTACATTAATACCTGAAATATTCTCTTGTATCATAGAGTTTAATTCAGATAATTTTTCTCTTGATTGATAATTTGCCTTACGATACTGTTTTTGGAAATAAACTACCAATCCTGCTACAGGAACTATCATAAACAAAAGTACCAAAGCCATTTTTGTGTCTAGTGTAAACATAGTAACTATAATTGCTAAGATGTAAACTGAATCACTAATAATCCCGATTCCACCACTAGCAAAGATATTTCCTAAAGCTTCTACATCACTAGTTAAACGAGTAATTAAATTACCTATTGGAGTCTTGTTAAAAAAACTACTTTCTAAGGAAATAATATGACTGTATAAGTCTCTCCTAATATCAGCTGTGATACTTTGTCCTAATTTCTGAACAATAAATCCTTGAATAGAGGAACAAATTAAACGAATAATTATTGTTATTAATAGCGAAATGATTAATAAATATAATCCTTGCTCAAAAGATAACATTCCTATAAAGTTCCAAGTTGCTTCTTTACGTGACAAAGAAATCGCTTGTCCTACAAGAAGAGGTTGCACTGCTCCTGCTATCGATAAAGGTACTAATAGAAATATTGATGATAATAATAAATCAGGATACGAAAGAGCATAAGGTAATAATTTAGAAGTTAAATTATCACCATATTTTTGTGAAATTGTAACAGATTTTCTGAATCGTAATTTAGAAGAAACAATCATATCCAAACAGTATAAATATTTACTACCATTTTTTAGATTAGCATTTAACAAATATTACTAATCAGACTAAATCTAGTTACTTACTGAGTTTGGTATTAACATTTGATAATTATTAATTTTCTCTAATTGAGCAGCTACACGAATTAAAGCCAGCTCATCAGCAGGTTTTCCTACTAGTTGGATTCCTATTGGTAATCCTAAATCATCGTATCCCATAGGTAAACTTATGACAGGTAATCCACTAGCATTAAATGCTGGGCAAGGAGATATCCAGTTAATAATTTTATCTAAAGTTTTTTCAGGTGATAAGTCAGACCATTCTCCAACTTTTATGGGTTGATGTAAATAGACAGGTAAGACTAAAATATCGAAAGTATCAAAAAAACTTACTAATTTACGAGAAAAAATTTGTACTTTATGAACTGCCTGTAAATACTCTCCTGCTGTTACAGTACGTTGTTGTAGCCAAATATTTAATGGGCTTAGAATACTCAATGGCAATCCAGCTGCTTCGACTCCTGATTGCCAAATAACTGTAAATGGATCAATTAAAGCTTCTACCGAAGGACATTTCTCTTCTAAATGATGTCCCAAAGATTCCAGAAGTAAAGCAGTTTTTTGAATTGTTTTTTTGATAATCAACTCAGTTTCTAGAAAAGGTGGAATATAGTGAGAAAAAGCAATAGTTAGAGGCTGAGAAACTTGTTTAGAAGCCTCTAGAAAAGAAGTTTTAGATGTGGGCAACCAGTATGGATCACCTTTAGTATAGCCTGCCATTATATCTAACAAAGCTGCAGCATCACTTACTGTACGTGCTATGGGACCATTACTAGAAATTCCACTTTGGTAATCTCCCATAGGAGCATTAGACACTCTTCCTCTGGAAGGTTTTATTCCAACCAATCCACAACAACCTGCTGGCCCTCGAATTGATCCACCCCCATCAGAACCTTGAGCAATCGGACACATCCCTGAAGCAACGGCTGCTGCTGAACCACCACTCGATCCTCCTGAAGTATAATCTAAATTCCAGGGATTTCGGGAAGGTAAAAATCCTGGAGGCTCTGTATATGGAAACGATCCTAACTGGGAAGTCGCTGTTTTCCCTAAAATTATAAATCCAGCATTTTTTAAACGCTTGGTCACTTCATCATCATAACTAGCAACATTATTTTTAAGAGCAGATATACCATAGGTTAAAGGCATATTGACTACAGAGTTAAGATCCTTTATACCAATAGGAACTCCAAAAAAAGGAGGAAGATAATTCAGATTAGATATGGTGTTTAATTTTTTCGTCTTTTTTTCGGCATCTCTAAGAGCAGCTTTTTTTGCAACGAAAAAAAAGCTTCCTAGTTTTGAATTATATTTTTCAATTCGTTCTAAAAATAATTGAGTTAGATCTAAAGGTGTAATTTGACGATCTAGAATTAGCTTAGCCAATTCTAAGGCAGGAGTAAAAGCTAAATCAATATCAATTGAGCTCATTTGTAATAGATACTAAATATCTTGTAATTATAGGATATCTGATTTAAAACTAGTATTGTATTGATGTACTAATCAATTATTTTATTATTAAGAATAATTGATATTACTTTTGATACTCTTCACATAGTCTTTCTGTAAATTTTATCTTATTGATAAAATAAATATTTTTCTAGTTTCATACTACTTCAGTAGTGTTTATTAAAATTTAGTAATGAGAAAGTTGATAGACATAATTTTATGTAACACTATAGTATTAACTAAGTTTTCATTGTCCTAATATATGACTTCATTCCCCTACAAAGTTTGTATTACTTTAGGAACTCGTCCAGAAGCGATAAAGCTTGCTCCTTTAATAAAAAAATTTCAGAGTTCCAAGATGCTTAATACCTATGTTATCTTAACAGGACAGCATCAAGAAATGGTAAGACAGGTTATGAAGTTATTTAATATTGAGGCTAATGAAGATTTAAAGATAATGCAGCCTGATCAAAGTCTTACTGATATTACTTGTCGTAGCTTAAAAGGACTAGAAGAGATTTTTATTAAAATTAAACCTCAATGTGTTATCGTCCAAGGAGATACTACCACTTCCTTCGCAGCAAGCCTAGCAGCTTTTTATCAGAAAATACCTATTGGTCATGTAGAAGCAGGCTTACGAACAGATAATATCTACAGTCCTTATCCAGAAGAGGTAAATCGTCGCTTAATTTCTCAGCTTGCTCAGTTGCATTTCGCGCCAACTTACCTAGCTTTAGAAAATTTGAAGCATTCTAATGTTACGGGAAAAATATACTTGACTGGAAATACTGTTGTCGATGCTTTATTAGAGGTTTCTAGACAATTTCCTGACTGTAATGTTAATGGTTTAGATTGGAATCAGTATGATGTTCTTTTAGCGACCGTACATCGAAGAGAAAATTGGGGTACTCCATTAGAAAATATTTTGAAAAGCTTTTGTCTTATTCTAGAAAAATTTCCTAATGTTGCTTTGCTAATACCCATGCATTGTAACCCGACTATTAGGAAACCTATTCAAGATACCTTAGGCAAACATCCTAGAGTTTTTCTAACTGAGCCTTTGGATTACACAGAGTTAATAGGTGCCATTCAAAAATGTTATTTAATATTAACAGATTCTGGTGGTTTACAAGAAGAAGCACCAAGTCTTGGTAAACCTTTATTAGTACTACGAGAAACTACAGAACGACCAGAAGCTGTTGAAGCAGGTACTGCTACTTTAGTAGGTACTGATCCTTATAAAATCTTTATGAAAGTTAATGAGCTACTTACAAATAAACCTTTGTATTCAAAAATGACTAATATAGTTAATCCTTTTGGAGATGGACAGTCAAGTAGTAAAATTCTAGGAATTGTTGAAAGCTTTTTAAAAAAACATAATTCATAGAAATAAAGTTTTATTTTCGTTTAAATTCAATTTTCTTTTTATTCTTTTAGTTATAACAATGTTAGTAATTCATAATACTTTAAATCGAACAAAAGAGCCTTTTACGACTATTGAAGAGGCAAAAGTAAAAATGTATTGTTGTGGCATCACTACCTATGATTATTGTCATCTGGGTCATGCTAGAACCTGTATTATTTGGGATACAGTAAGAAACTACTTACAATGGATTGGTTATGAAGTTAAATATGTCCAAAACTTTACAGATATAGATGATAAAATACTAAACCGTGCAACAAAAGAAAAAACAACAATGAAGAAAGTATCAGATACATTTATCAATGCTTACTTTGAAGATATGGAACGTCTTCATGTTGAGAAAGCTGATGCTTATCCTCGAGTGACTCATATAGTTGAGGATATTCAAAATTTGATTAAAGAACTAGAAAAAAATGGATATGCATACACTTCAGAAGGAGATGTTTATTTTAATATTCAAAGTTTTAAAGAATATGGTAAGTTATCGGGGCGCAAACTAGAAGATTTAAAGACAGGTGCTAGTGGTAGAGTTTCACTAGAGGATGTTCAAAGTGGCAAGAAGAGAGACTCTGCTGATTTTGCACTATGGAAAAAAGCTAAATCTACAGAAACATCTTGGGATTCTCCATGGGGGAAAGGTAGACCTGGATGGCATATAGAATGTTCTGCAATGATCAAGAAAGAACTAGGAGAAACTATTGATCTTCATGTAGGAGGTAGTGATTTGGTTTTCCCTCATCATGAAAATGAAATTGCTCAATCAGAAGCAGTTACAGGCAAAGAATTATCTCGTTATTGGTCACATAATGGAATGGTAAAGGTAGATGGAGAAAAAATGTCAAAGTCTCTAGGTAACTTCATCACAATACGAGAGTTGCTTGATAGATTTGAACCTATGGCAATAAGGTTATTTGTTTTACAAACACATTATCGTAAGCCGTTAGACTTCAGTAATAAGTCATTAGTCGCAGCAACCAGTAGCTGGCAAACTTTATCAGATGGTCTCTTGTTTGGACATCAATATGGCGAAAAATTAGGATTTAAAAATAATTCTTCCGTAGAACTCTTACCTGATTTGACCCAAAGATTTCAAAAAGCAGTAGATGATGATTTTAATTTTGCTGGCGGATTAGTAGTTTTATTTGAAATTGCTAAAAGTTTACGTAAAGAAAGTAATTTATTGATTCATACAGGAAACACCACATCATCGCCCAAGCTTTTGGAAGAACAGTGGTATACATTGAAGCATTTGGCAGGAATTTTAAGATTAGAGACTGATCAAAATATTGCAGATACAAGTTTATCCAGAAAGCTAACTGATGAAGAGATTAACGAATTAATCGAGAAACGTAAAATAGCTAAAAATGCTAAAAGATACGCAGAAAGTGATCTTATTAGAGATCACTTAAAAAAACACAATATTGTTTTATTAGACATGTCAGATGGGTCAACTACATGGCATTCTAACTAATAATAATATCATGTGCTATTCATTTAATAGAGCTTCCACGAATTCATAGCTAGAAAAAGGTTTTAAATCTTGAATGTCTTCGCCTACCCCAATAAAACGAATTGGTAAACCGAACTGCTGTGCTATGGCTATCGCAATTCCACCTTTTGAAGTTCCATCAAGTTTTGTCAAAATTACTCCGCTTAAATGAGCAGCTTCTAAGAAAAGTTCTGTTTGACGTAATCCATTTTGGCCTAAAGTTGCATCAATAACTAACAACGATTCAACATGGGCATTTTCTGCTTTCTTGTCAATAACACGTCTAATTTTAGCTAACTCCTCCATCAAATTTGTCTTATTTTGTAACCTTCCTGCAGTATCTATTAATAGTAAATCAACACCACGAGCCTGCGCCGCTATCAATCCATCATAAACAACAGCAGCTGGATCAGTATTTTTGCCTGGATTAGCAATAACAGGAGTATTAGTCTTCTCACCCCATAATCTTACTTGTTCAACAGCAGCAGCTCTAAAAGTATCAGCTGCTGCAATAATGCAACTATGTCCAAGTTGCTGAGCTAGATATGCAAGCTTTCCAATTGTTGTCGTTTTGCCAGCACCGTTGACTCCTGTTAATAGCCAAATATTTAAAACTTCTTTTTTAACTAAAATTTCTGAATTTTGTACTTTTTTTAAAGGAGAATTTAGAATATCACATAAAATATTTTTGAGATATTCAATTGCCTGTTCTGAAGGTAGAGATTCTTCTAATAATTTATCTTGCAAACTTGTAATTATATAATCTGTTGCATTAATTCCTATATCTGCTTGTAGTAATATAGCTTCTATTTCTGCAACGACATCATCGTTTAGGGGGCCTTGGCCTAAAACAAATTTTAATTTATTTAGTAATCCACGACGAGTTTTTCCTAAACCCTGATGAAGACGTGTTAGCCATTGAATTTCATCCTTTGTTACATCTTCTGGATCTCTACCCTGATTAGCTAAGATTTTGGCAGACCAAACAAACTCTTTATTCAAGTCTACAGAGGTTTCATTATTATAAGCTTTAGATTCAGTGGCATTTTCTTTAAGAGCATCCAAACGATTGGATTTTTGCATCCATGTAGGAATGTTTTTTTTTAGAGATTTATCTGAAGTAGAAGTATTAATGGATAAAGAATCAATAGTTTCTATAGTATTTACTTGTGAAGTATCTGATTGTTCTATTGCCTTTTCTTCTTGAATATGTTTGTAAGCTTTTTGTGCCCAAGATATGTAATATTCTTGAGATATCTTTTTATCTTCAGAATCGGGTTGATTATTAGGCCAATTAGACATAGTACAAAGATTGAATCGGTATTAGTATAGTAACTTATTAAGCATATTTAATGATAAATATTAAATAGAATAATCACTATATTAGTATTTATTTTATTTAATATTTTTTGTAAAGATAACCCATTTATATAGTTATTGCTTATAAACTTTGTCAATATGAGAGCAAAGAATAATATCCAAGCATAATTTATTTAGAAAAGTGGTTTAATTTCTAAAATCATACAGAGTAGTTATATTAAAAAATAAGTGGTATTATAGGAGACTGCAGTATTTATCAAACAATTTTTTATGAGTTTGACCCCTATTCAAAAGCAAACCCTGATGAGTGAATATCAAATTCATGATACAGATACAGGATCAGCTGATTTGCAAATTGCTATACTTACAGAACGAATTGTACAGTTAACCGGTCATTTAAAGAAAAATCCAAAAGATCATGCATCTCGTAGAGGACTATTAAAGATGATTGGTCGTCGTAGACGTCTACTGGCATATATCAAAGATAAATCCTTAAACCGTTATCAGGACTTAATTAAACGTCTTGGTATTCGACGTTAGTGTATATTCTGCTATTGTTAAAATTTAACTATAAAAAAAATAATAGTAAAAACAAAAGAATTACTTAAACCAAGCTACAAAGATGAAAAATTATCTTTGTAGCTTAAATTTGCAAAGTAGATTTTTAAGATCTGTTTAAGCAGATTTAATTTATAGTCATACCACTTGCCTACCTAGCGCTAAGCCAACTACTAGCATTCCCAGTACTAAAAATGGTTGAGCCATAGCTTGGTATTTCACATCATTTTTTAATGGATCTCGTAAAAAATACATATCTTGTAATGTTATCTGTGGAATAACTAATAATAATAAAATTGTTGCGTATAAGTTTTCATGAATGTAAATTAAGTAACTACCAATTCCTATCTGAAATATGTCAATCATCATGACACAGATCCATGATGCTATCGTTACTCCAAACATAACAGGCATGGAGCTTAACCCCAACTTAGAGTCTCCTTCAATGCTTTTGAAGTCGTTAATAATAGCAATCCCTAAGCCTGAAAAACTATAAAATAAAGTTAGAATAACAATTGTATAATTTAGTTCCCCAAACAAAGCATGACCTGCCCACCAAGGTAAGGCTATATAACTAGCTCCTAATGCATAATTACCTAACCAACCGTTCCTTTTTAACTTTAATGGTGGAGCTGAATATATATAAGATATAAATGCCCCCCCTAAAGTCAGACATAACATTGTTGGAAATTCATGACTGCTCCAAACATCTAGCCCATAACTTAATACTATCCCTAAGGTTAATAGAACTAAAATCTGTACTATTACCTGAGATACCGAGATCGCTCCTGAAGGAATAGGACGGTAAGGCTCATTAATAGCATCAATTTCACGGTCATAAAAATCATTGAGGGTTTGTGTGTATCCTGTCATTAAAGGACCTGATAACACCATACAAGCTAAAACTTTTGCAAAATCTTCTATTGTCCAGAAATAGTTTCCTGAAGATGCAGCTCCACATATTACTCCCCAGATTAGAGGTACCCAGGTAATAGGTTTTGTCAGTTGTAATCTCAGTTTCCAGATTGATTTTTTTTCGTAAATTCCTCCTTTCATTCCCAATAGTTGACGAGCTTGATTATTTGTTTTATTCTTATCAAGATTTGTAGAAACAGACATAAGCTAAATTTAATAAATGTAGTTTACAAGATTAAAATATCTATTATGCAAATTCATAATTAGAAATTTTTTAGTGATAGTTATTCATAATCCATACTGGTAGACGAACTTTTTTAAAAGAGTAGTGATGTTTATTGGCAAGAGCAAAATAAGTTTCATTAATATGTTATTTAGCTATTTTAAGATTAAAACAATACCTCATTTCTTTTCAGGATCATATTGTATTGTTTTTGAAATTGCAGATAATTCTAAGTAACTCGGATATTCACCATTTTCTTTAATATACTTAATTTCATCGTCAGAGATTGGTAAATTATTATATGAAGCAATTTTTTTAACAATATCTCCTCGATCAATTATTCCTACAACAGCACCAGCTGGAGAAAGAACGGTAATATAATACTCTTCACTTTCTTCCAACTTGTCAATAACTTTAATCAGCAGAGTTTTTTCTTCTACTGAAGATATAGTATCCAAAGGATGTGCTATGTCTCTTAACAAGCAATCTAAACTATTATTATACTCAATTTTTTTTAAATCCTTATTTGAAAGTAATCCTCGATAACGTCCCTCTGAAGCAGCAAAATATGCTGTTCCATGAGTCTTTTGACCATCGTACATATGAATAAATTCATATAAAGTGAGATTAGCATTAACAATACGGAAATTGTTAGTCATAACATCTGCAGCTGTAATTTCTAAAAAACTTTTTTGTAACTGAGAAACACGGCCATAATTATTTGCATTACGTAAAACAAACCATCCAACAATTACTATCCAGAAACCACCTAAAGATCCTGTCAATGAAATTATAAACAAGCCTAGGATAATACCTAGCCATCCTATTATCCTGCCGCTTATAGATGCATAACGGACTCCAATAAAATAATCATCTTTTAACTTCCATACTATGGCTTTAACAATTTGCCCTCCATCTAAGGGTAGTCCTGGAATTAAGTTAAAAACTCCTAGTACAAAATTCATTCTTGCTATATCTTCTAACATATAAGACAACAAAGGATGTAAGAGACTAGCTTCTTGATTTGGAAAAATAATATGGTTAATCGTAAATAAAATAATTGACAAAGCTAAACTAACTAAAGGTCCGGCGATAGCTATCAAAAACGCTTCAGTAGGTTTTTCTGATTCTTTTTCTATAATTGCAACTCCACCAAATAAAAATAATGTAATAGATTTAACATTAATTCCTTGAGTATAGGCGACTAGGCTATGACCTAACTCATGAGATAAAACTGAAATAAATAAAAATAAGGAGAGAAATAACCCTGATAACCATTCCAGCCACCATGAATTACCAGCCAGTCCCTGAATATTAATCTCTTGTACATTAGATAAAGTAATTAATCCTAGAATTAAAAACCAAGAAGAGTTGATATAGAAAGGAATGCCTAATAAGGAGCCGATTTTCCATTTTCTATCCATGATTTAGAAGGTGTAAGAATTGATTTTTTATTAATATCTAAGTCTAAGTAGATAGTTTCACTATACCGAATGTTGAAACAGAGTTCATCATTTAGTCTTTGAATAAAATATTTAAAATATTTGTTAACACTTATAAACTCTAACCTAGATTCTATTATTATAAAAGTTATATATAGAAAATATAGTAACTATTAATTAAAATATAACTAAATATCTATCAAGATAATTGATCTTAATTATTTTGAAGATTGCTGAAGAGTATAAGGATATTATTACCTTACTGTACTTTAATAATATCAGAGTAAAAGTTTCTAATTCAAAAGATAATGATGCAATAAGACCTTAAATAAGATAATAGATAAGGAAAGGCTCATTTATTATCTTATTCAAGTACTAAGAAATTAAATTTATTATTGACAGATATTAAAACATTAATTAATGTAGCATTGTAGCAATCTAAACTAATTATAGTTTGGTGGTCTGGAAATGCGCGTTTAGCTAATTTATCTGATAAGTAGCTTACTGCACACGTGGTTTGCGCAGTATTAATTATGTTTTAAGCAGGAGTATTTTGTTTATTTGAAGTAGCGCATTATTCTACTAATATTTTTATGGGAGAACAAAACTTGATTTTGATTCCTCATTTAGCTAGTTTAAGAATAGTTGTTAGTAAAGGTGATCAATTTAGTTATGCTTATCAATATTTTATTATTGGTGTTATGTATTTAATTCTCTCAGCTGTTTTAGATGCAGGAGTTCTTTTCATTCTAAATTAGTATTTACTCTTAGTCATCATTTACTTATATCAAGGTGAGAAGTTTTTTTGTTCGTTTTCTGGTTCTCCTTACATGGAGTTTATGATTCCATAATTGGAGATATAAGAAATGTTAACTCCCCTAGACTTAATCCAATAACCATTTTTAGTTATCAAATTCACTTTGTTGATACTAACTCTTTAGCAGATCTAGTTGGTGGACATATTTATATAGTGATCGCACTCATTCTTGATGGAGTATAGTATATATTTACTGCTTCTTTAAAATAGACTCAAAGTTTATTTGTATTTTTTCGGAGAAGCCTTTTTATCCTAAGCTTTCGGTAGTTTAGCTGTTTGTAAATCTACAGATGTGGCTTATTGCCTTCACGACATATTAGCTTATACTACAGATTTTTATTTTTTAGAGCTAAGATTTAGCATTGCTCATTATTTTGCAGACAACATGATACTTTCTAATGGTCTACATAGTGCTCGTATATGGCTGGCCAATGCACATTTCTTTTTACAAAATCATACTTTAAGAGCTATTGAACTTAAATTTAAGTGCATAGCAAAAGCTTCTACAGTATTAGGGATGAATTAAATAAACATAAAATTCAAAAAGTCATTAGACTATAAAATTGAGTTATGTACAATTAATTAAAATCTATCACAAATAGTTCAAACTTGATGGAAATGAGCAATAACACTGTCTATACGTTAGTTGTATAGATAGTGTTATCTTTCTAAAAATATTAAATATTATGGCGTTAGTAATAAATAATTCTAGCTAGAAGCCTACAAACATCATTTAAAAAGAAACAAAAACTTTCTTTTTATGAAAAAATTTAGTAATATAATTCTCAATTTTGCAGATAACCTGTTAAATTTATAGAAACATAATTTTATGTTAGCTAGTTTATTACAACTATTTAAAAAGTATTCTTATATAAATGTTAAAAGCTTTCGAAAAAAAGCATAAAAAACGAAATTTCGTTTTATTAAATATTTTTGATAATAATCATATAAGCAGTAAATAACAAAATTCTTGTAAATAATATTTATAAACTAAAAAGTATGAATTATTCAGTATTTACATCTCTTACGCTAAAAACTATTGGTATAGTTTTTATTCTTACCTCTTTATTACACTATACTATCTTATTTGTTCCCCTCAGTTTAGATATACAATGGCAAAACACTTTAATAGATTCAATAGTTGATAGGGGAATTTTACCCCTGGCAGGTATAGGATTTATAGTAACCAGTTATTTCATTGAAGATTTAATCGACAAACCAGCTACTAAAAAGTCAATATTTAATTTAGAATTGCTAATTTATATATTAGCTAGTATTTTAGGACTCATATTTTTATTAATAATTCCTGTACATCTAAATAACCAGAACACTACTAAAGTAGAAGCTCTAGAAAAAATTGAAGAAGGAGCTGTTCAAGGAGCCGAACAAATTAACCAATTTTTAATTCAAGTTGACACTTTATCAAAAAATCCTGATAGGCTTAACGATCAGATCGTGAGCCTTAATAGTATTTTAGAAATTAGACAACTTGAAGGAAAACCTTTAGAAGCTCAACAATTAGAAACTCTTCGACAACAATATCAGCAGCTAAAAGGTTTAAGAGAATTAGCAAAAAATCCTGAAGAATATAAAGAACGAACTAGTGAATTGAAAAAACAATTAGAAACTCAATTAGAACAGAATAGAAAAAAAGCTGAAAGCCAAGCTGTTAATCAGTCCATTAAAAAAGGTTTTAATGTCGGATTTAAAAGCTTAATGCTAGCTATTGCTTACAGTATGATTGGTTGGATAGGATTAAAATCTACTATAAATAATTTTAAAAAATCATAAATTGTGAGATTTTAAGCGTAAGTAAAAAGTAATAAACTTTTTACTTTTTACTTTTTTACATTCCCATAATTGTATATCCAGCATCTACATAAATTATTTGTCCTGTAATACCACTAGCTAAATTACTACATAGAAAAGCGGCAGTATTACCTATCTCTAGTTGAGTTACTGTTCTTTTCAAAGGAGCAATTTTTTCTACATGATTAATCATATCTAAAATGCCTCCCACTGCTGAAGAAGCTAGCGTTCTTATAGGACCAGCTGAGATGGCATTAATTCGAATATTTTGCGAACCTAATTCATTTGCTAAATAACGAACACTCATTTCTAGGCCAGCTTTAGCAATCCCCATCAAATTATAGTTAGGTATTACTTTAACTCCTCCTATATAAGTTAAAGTCAACACACTACCTCCTTCGCTCATTATCGGCTTAGCATACTTGACCATATTACCTAACGAAAAAGTACTAATTTCGAGAGATTGGTTAAAAACTTTACGAGACATGTCGCTATAGTCTCCTCCTAGTCCTTCTTTATCTGCAAACGCTAGACAATGGATTAATATATCTAGTTTTCCCCAACTATTTGAAAGATAATCAAAGGTTTCTTGTATTTGTAACTCATTTTGAACATCACAAGGTAGTATGATGGAAGGAGAGATAGGTTTAACTACATCACGAACTTTTTTTTCAAAGCGTCCTTTTTCGTCAGGCAAATATGTGACACCAATATTAGCTCCAGCTTTATGAAGTTGTTGCGCAATTCCCCAAGCAATAGAGCGGTTATTAGCAATTCCTGTAATAAGAGCGTTTTTTCCGGATAGATCTAACATAATTATCTGAATAATTAAACAAAGTTTTTCTCTAATATGCCACCATTTTTGAACAATGGTGGCTATAATCATTCACAGGGTAAGAGATGTATTTATCCTGATAAAAACATTGTGAAGCAAAATGTAGCAAAAATGTAACAAAAATCTTTGAAGATGCTTTAAATTAACATTTTTGTCCAGGATTAATATAATCTTAAATGTTTTAATTCCCTTTGTTTTTTTAATGTTCTATTAAAGTGTGATTGAATTGTCTGTGCTACAAAATAAACCACTAACGGCTATTTTGCGCCATATTAATGGCGAGGCTTATTCTTCGAATATTGAATTATTTGAACGAGGAAAAACTATTTTTTTCCCTGGTGATCCAGCAGACAAAATATATTTTTTACTTAAAGGAGCTGTTAAATTATCTCTTGTGTATGAAGCAGGAGACGAGATTACTGTAGCTTTATTGCGAGAAAATAGTATTTTTGGAGTACTTTCTTTAATTGCAGGACAAAAATCAGATCGTTTCTATCATGCTGTTGCTTTCTCTTCTGTAGAGCTATTATCTGCTCCAACCAATAAAGTAGAAGAGGCTTTGAAAAACAACTCTGATTTGTCTATTTTAATGCTTAAAGGCTTATCTTCTAGAATTTTACAAACAGAAATGATGATTGAAACTCTTGCTCATCGTGACATGGGTTCTCGCCTAGTTAGTTTCTTATTAATTTTATGTCGAGATTTTGGGGTTCCTGTATCTGAAGGTATTCATATTGATTTAAAGTTATCTCATCAAGCTATTGCCGAAGCTATCGGCTCCACTCGTGTTACCATAACTCGTCTTCTAGGAGATTTACGTCAGCAGGGAATAATCTCCATCTATAAGAAAAAAATTACAGTCCATAATCCTGTTAATCTTAGTCAACAATTTTCTTAATATTGGTATTAATCTTAAAAGCGAATGACTAGTTCTTATATCCTAGTACTATCGATTCTCATTTTAGGAGGCTTAATTGCAGCATTAGGTGATCGGTTAGGAAGTAAAGTTGGTAAAGCTCGACTCACTATCGGTAATCTTCGCCCAAAACAAACAGCTGTTGTTGTTACTGTTTTAACAGGAACTTTCATAGCAGCTTCAACATTTGGTATTTTATTAATTTCTAGTAAATCCTTAAGAGAAGGTCTTTTTCAACTTGATAAGATTCAAAAACAATTACGTATTGCTGAGGCTGATTTAGAAAGACTGGGTATAGATAAAAAAAATACTGAGAAAGAGTTGAGAAAAGTAAAAAGTGAACAATATGCTGTCGAAAAAAAGTTAGAAATGACTATTAATAACTTTAATACGGCTAAACACCAACTTAAATCAGCTTTTGACCAAGCTTTGAAGTTAAGAATTGATATACAAACTCTTTTAAATGAAAGAAGAGAACTTCGCCAGAATAAAGTAGATCTTGACAGACAAATTAAAAAACTGAAGCAAGAAATTATTAATCGAGATCAGGAACTAGAAAAAGGGAAAAAACAAATTATAGAACAAACTAAAATCTTAAATGAACGACAAAGTAGGTTACAAAGTCTAGAAAAACGCCAGAGTATTTTACAAGAAGAAATTGATAGGAGAGATGCTGAAATTATCAAACTTGATCAAGATATTAATGGCAAAGATATTGCTTTAAAAAACAAGGAATCACAACTTCAACAATTAGAGAGGAAATCTACATATCTTCAACGACAGATGGCTATCTTAGAGCAGTATTATCAAACTTATCAAGAGTTGCGAGAAAGGAAAATTGCTATTGTTAGAGGTCAAGTATTATCTATTGGTGCAGTACGTCTTGTAGTTTCTAAGGCTAGTACTCAAGTAGTTGATGAATTATTAAGACAAGCTAATAGGACTGTCATAGAGTTAATAGGTAAAAATACTATACAACCAGATTACAGAGTAGTAAAAATTACCCAGAGTCAAGTCCAACAATTAATTCAAGAGTTGCAAGATAATCAAGAATATGTGGTCAGAATTATTGCTGCAGGTAATTATGTACAAGGAGAAAAGGAAGTTAGAGTTTTTGCAGATGTTGCTCTTAATCAAAAAATTTTTAGTAAAGAAGAAACAATTTCTGTAATTTCAATTGATTCTTTAAAATTAACAGAAGAAATAATACAACAAAAACTAGACTTATTACTATCAGCAACTCAATTTCATGCCCGTCGTTCAGGAGTTTTAGGTGGCATACAAGTAGCGGATGGAAGATTGAAAACTTTAGTAGACTTTATTGAAAGTATTCGACAATCACAAGTGGGATTAGATAAACTTAAAGCAATTGCTATGCAAGATACTAAAACAATTGGTCCCTTGAAGTTAAAGCTTTTAGGGATAAGAGGAAGAGAAGTAATCTTAGAAACAAATAATAATGACTAAAAAAGAACCATTACCTATTCTAGGATTTGACCCTGGAAGAGATAAGTGCGGTGTTGCCATCGTTAATGAAGATGGTGAACTTTATTATCATGCAGTTATTAAATCATATGATGTTATTCAACAATTGAATTTTTTACAAAAGAAATTTTTTTTTAGATTATTAGTCATAGGAGATCAGACAACTTCGGAAGATTGGAAAAACTATTTAGAAAAAGAATTATTATTTTCAGTGCCTATAGTTAAGATAGATGAGAGAAATAGTACTTTAGAAGCGCGAAATCGATATTGGAAGATGTATCCTCCAAATTTTATCAGACGTCTTATTCCTGAAAGTTTAAGGATCCCAAATCGTTCAATTGATGATATTGTTGCCATTCTCTTGGTAGAAAGATTTCTCCAAACTAGTAAAAAATAAAGATAATCTATGGTGGGTAAATTTTACCTAAAGTTTACCCACCATAAATTATTTAAGTAGTTGAATAAGCTTATTTTTTGCAGTTAGCAATGCTTCTTCTAACTTACCTGGATTTTTGCCTCCTGCTTGAGCTAAATTAGGACGACCTCCTCCTCCCCCTTCACATATTTGGGCGATTTCTCCAATAAATTGACCCGCTAATATATTCTTATCTTTATAAATTTTTTTACTAAAAGCTGCTACAAGACTGACCTTATTTCCAGGAAGTGTAGATCCTAACACTACCGCACCTTCTCCAATTTTATGCTGTAACCTTTCAGCAGATTTTTGTAATGCCTTTGTATCCATATTTCCTACATTCGAGACAATTATTTTTAAATTATTGTCTAACAATTCTGCCATATCTAATAATTTATCAGATTTAATTACAGCTAACTCCTGTTGTATTATTTCCAATTGTTTCTGAGTATCTTTCAGTTCAATTTGTAATGATGTGATACGATTTTGAATTTCTTCAGGTTTTGTTTTAAGGTGGTCACATAAATTCTTAACTATATTTTCTCTTTCTTTTAAGTGGTTCAGAACAGTTGGTCCTGTAATAGCTTCTATACGTTTAACACCGGAGGAAATACCACTTTGTGAAATTATTTTAAATAATCCAATTTCAGCTATATTTTCTACATGTGTTCCTCCACATAATTCCATTGAAACTTCAGGAATATTAATAACACGAACTTCTGCCCCATATTTTTCTCCAAACATAGCTATGGCACCTTTTTCTTTTGCAACTTTTAAAGGCATATTTTCTACTTTTACAATATGCTTTTCAGAAATCCAAGAATTGATAGTATTCTCTACTTTTTCTATTTGCTCTGGAGTTATTTGACAAGAATGTTGGAAATCAAATCTTAATCTATCAAAAGTAACTAATGATCCTGCTTGTGTAATAGAGTCACCTAGAATTTTTTTTAGCGCAGCTTGTAATAAGTGAGTTGATGTATGATTTAGTTTAACTTGATGACGATAGTCATTATTAACAACTGCATTTACAACTTCATCAGCAAATATACATCCTTCTTCTACTTTTCCAGAATGTATAAAAATTCCAGATTCTTTTTGAACATCGTTAATCCTAATAAATGAATTTTGCCCAACTAAATGACCATGATCACTCACTTGACCACCTGATTCTGCATAAAATGGAGATTGATCCAGCACTATTTTTATATCATCTCCCTTTTCTGCTTTTGGAACAACTTTTTGATTAACTAGAACTTTTTTAATCACAGAAAATGAACTTAAATCAGAATAACCAAGAAATTTTGTAGCAGCTATATTATTTATTAATTTATTGACCCCATATTGCACAGATAAATTTACAGTTTCATGCGCTGCTTTTGATCTACATTGCTGTATTTTCATTTGTTTATAGAATTCGTTAACATTAACTTTTAATTGACTCTCTTCTGCAATTTCTTGAGTTAATTCTAAAGGAAATCCATAGGTGTCATATAAAGTAAAGGCATCTAAACCAGAAATTTGACTAGACTTCTCAAGCTTGAGTATTATTTCAGATAATAATTTCTCTCCTCTCTCTAGAGTTTTGAGAAAAATATCTTCTTCTCTTTCTAGTTCCTTATTAATAAAAATTGCTTTTTCTTTAATTTCTGGGTAAAACTCTCCAGAAGTTTGAATTGCAGTCTGTGCAATTTCATTAATAAATTTTCCCTCGATCCCGATCAAACGTCCATGTCTAATAATTCTACGAATTAAACGACGTAATACGTAACCTCTATCTGTATTAGAGGCAACAACACCGTCAGATATCATATGAACAACTGCTCTAGTATGATCCCCAATAATTTTCAAAGATCTTTTTACTTTTTCTTCTGCTTCTGCATAGTCAGTTGTAATTATGTTTGATATGGATTTAATTATTGGAAAAATTAGGTCTGTTTCATAATTATTAGGTACTTTTTGTAATATTTGAGCCATACGTTCTAGGCCCATTCCCGTATCAATATTTTTTTGTTCTAAGGGTAACAAATCACCATTATCATTACGATTATATTCCATAAATACGAGATTATAGAATTCAATAAAACGAGAATCATTTTCTAAGTCGAGATTTTGCTCTCCTAATTCAGGATAAAAGTCATAATACAATTCTGAGCAAGGGCCACATGGCCCAGTTTCTCCTGCTTTCCAAAAATTATCTTTTTCTCCCATTCTTATGATTCTCTGTTTAGAAATACCAATTACATTTTCCCAAATATCAAAAGCTTCATCATCATTTTCAAAAACACTAACAATAATATTCTGTGAAGGTAAAAGAAAAATTTCAGTAGATAACTCCCAAGCCCATTTTATGGCCTGCTCTTTAAAATAATCTCCAAAACTAAAATTACCTAGCATCTCAAAAAAAGTGTGATGCCTAGCTGTATAACCTACATTATCAATGTCATTGGTTCGAATACATTTTTGAGATGTAGTAACTCGAGAAAAGCGAGATAATTCTTGTCCAAGAAAGATAGGTTTAAACGGTAACATACCAGCTATTGTCAACAGAACAGTTGGATCTGTTGGTATTAATGATGCACTTGGAAGAATTTGATGCTTTTTCCCTTTATAAAATTGAAGAAATTTATGGCGTATTTGATTTCCAGTAAGAAAAGGTGGAGGTGTTATCATTATGGAATATTTGTTTGAATTTATAGATTGTTATATTGTTACATTTTGTGGATGAATATTAAAAATATACTATTGTTCTCAAGTGTTAAGATGATAAGTATTAGTATTGTTTCAAAAACTTTATTAGTACAATTAAAACGTAAACATTTTTATTAGCTATATTGTTCTTTAATTTTGATTGCATTCATTTATGTCTTCTTTACCTCAATATCGTCCTCAAAAACTTTCACTAGGATCTCTTGAAACTGAAATTTTGGAAATTCTTTGGGATCTTGAAAAGGCTACAGTTAAACAAATTCATGATCATATTTTGTCTGATTTAGAAAGAGAATTAGCTTATGCTTCTGTTACAACAGTTCTCAATCGTCTTACCAAAAAAGGTTGGTTAAAATGTTGTAAACAAAATAAAGCATTTTCTTGGGAACCTCTTGTATCTCGTGAACAGACAAATACGTTACGAGCTTGTGAGCAATTGCAACAATTTCTTGCTATTAGTAATCCTAATATGGTCGCTTCATTCGCAGATAATTTGGATACTACTAGCTTAGAACGCCTAGAGTTAATTGCTGCTAATTTACAAGAGATTCGTCGTCAACGGGAGATAAAATAGATATGCATATATTAATGATTTTACTGGTCTTAACTCTTGCTTTTGGAATCAGATTACTTTACCCTTCTAACTTTATGGGAATGAGCCGCTGGCAAATTTCTCTTATAACTTTTATAGTGCCTCCTTTGTTAGTTGTAGTAACAGCTATCTCAATTATTTCGATGGGATATGATGGTAAGATGTTAGGCTTGCCAGCAAGCCGCTTTAGTTATTCAACATCGATAATTTTTTTAGGTATCGCTCTAATAAAATTTATTAAAATCACTTTTCAAGGTTGGAATTCAGTTAGAGTGATTAGAAATTATCCTAAACAGATTATTAATAATCACTTAGTAAGGGTTGTTGAGATAGACGTACCTTACAGTGCACAAATTGGATTTTGGAATCCTGAATTAATTGTTAGTAGTGGTTTATTAAAATCTTTAGATTTAAATCATTTAAAAGCTGTTATTGCTCATGAAGAAGCACATAAAAATTATCATGATACTTTCTATTTTTTCTGGCTGGGTTGGTTGAAAAATATTAGTTTCTGGTTACCAAATACAAATATGATTTGGGAAGAACTGTTACTACTTAGAGAAATTCGTGCAGATCAAAAAGCCACTCAAAATATTGATCCTTTACTTCTCGCTGAATCTCTACTTATTGTAGCTAGAAAGATGAATTTAATAGCTGAAGACATTTCTACTAGCTTTGTAGAAGCATATTTTCATGAGATGAATACTGATAGTAGACTTGAAAAACGAATTAAAGCATTATTTAATATATCAGAAGATTTAGGAAACGATAGTTCTCATTTGAATTATGTTTTATTAGCCTTACTACCCTTGCTTTCTATCCCTTTTCACAATTAAAGAGGCTACTCAATTTATTCTTTACATAAAAATTTAATAATATTTTATATGTAAACTATCTCAAGGTTGCCATCTTAAAAAATGCAATTTTTAACTAACGAAAATACAGTGAAATTTATCATATTTATTTACACAGAACAATTTTAAAGAAGAAAAATATTTATATAAAACTATATAGAATTTGATTTATTTTATTATCTTAAAAGATAAAAATCAAAATAAGGAAAGCTAGTTTTAAAAAGTTTAAAGTAATTAATATCACAGAGACTAAAACCACAACTATTTAATGTATTCCTGATTTTTATGAATCTTATCATTTTTAATGTTAGTATCCTTCAATATCTTTAAAAATTCTGCTTCATTTAACTGAATAATATTCAATTTTGCTCCCTCTGATAATTTAGATCCAGGATTATTACCTACTATAATATAATTCGTCTTTTTAGTGACTGAATTAACTACTTTACCTCCTAATTCTTTAATTAAATCTTTAGCTTCATTTCTCTTTAAAGTATTTAGACTTCCGGTAATAACAAAAGTCATATTTAAAAACTGATGTTTACTTAATTTAGATTCATCAAGCCCTGACTTTTTATCTTCTAAAACAAAACCAATATTGTTTAACTTATTTATTAATTTCCCGTTTTCTTCAATTAAAAACCAATCTACAATTGATTGAGCAGCTTCTTTACCTATCCCTTTAATTGTCATCAAAGAATCATGAGAAGCCTTAGATAAATGTTTAACACTAGAAAAATTTTCTGTTAATAACATAGCTGTTGTATATCCTATATGGTGAATGCCCAGTCCATATAAAATTTGTGTCCAAGACTTGTCTTTACTCCTCTCAATAGACTTGATTAGATTTTCTGCAGATTTTTTCCCCATCCGTTCTAAACTAGAAACTTTTTGGAAGTCTAAATAATATAAATCTGAAATAGAATTCACCAAGTTAGTACTAATCAAAAGATCTATAATCTTTTCACCTAATCCACATATGTCTAAAGCGTCTCTTGAAGCCCAATGAACTAGAGTTCCTTTCAAAATTGCTGGACAACTATTATTAATGCAACGAATTACTACTTCATTTGAAAGGCTAGTAAGTATATGATTGCATCTAGTACATCGTTCAGGAATTTGAAAAGTTTTGATCTTAAAAGGACGTAATGTTTTTAATACCCGAACTACTTCTGGTATTATCTCACCAGCTTTACGTACGACGACTGTGTCTCCTATACAAATTCCTAATTGGGAGATACGTTCAATATTATGCAACGTAGCTTTACGAACTACTGTTCCACCCAGAAGAACTGGTTTCATTACTGCCATTGGAGTAACAGCTCCTGTTCTTCCTGTATTAAAAATGATATCTATAATTATTGTGGATACTTCTTCTGCAGGATACTTTAATGCAATTGCCCACCGAGGAAACCTTTGTGTAAAGCCTAATTTGTGCTGTAAAGAGTAAGAATTGATTTTTACTACAATTCCGTCTGTCATGTAAGGTAAATGCTTTTTTGCACTTTTCCATTCATTAAAATAATTAGTTACTGTTTCGAGGGACTTACACAATCGATAATAGGGATTAACTAGAAATCCACATTTTTGTAGAAACTTCAAAGAATTCCATTGATTTTCAATATTTAAATTATCAGCATACAAAGAATATGCAAAAAATTGCAGCCTCCTCTTACTTACAATTTTCGAATCTAATTGTCTTAGAGTTCCTGCTGCTGCATTTCTAGGGTTAGCAAATAAGATCTTTCCTTCTTTTTTCTTTTGTTCATTAATTCTTGTAAATTCATCGAAAGGTAGGAAGACTTCTCCATTTATATTTAAAATATCAGGTGGATTATCTAAATTGAGACGTAATGGAATAGAAAAAATAGTACGAATATTTTGAGTAATATCTTCTCCTGTTACGCCATCTCCTCGTGTTAGACCACGTACTAGTAAACCATTCTTATATGTCAATGATATGGCTGAACCATCAATTTTTAGTTCTGCAACATATTCTATTGATTCGTTTGTTTGCAATCCTAAGTATTTTTGACAACGACTTTTCCAAGCCTCTAATTCATCTAAGTTGAAAGCATTTTCTAGACTATATAAAGTAATATTATGTTTGACGGAGGTAAAATGGAGAGCAGGTTTTTCTCCTACTCTTTGTGTAACACTGTTAGAGTTGCTAAAATTTGGATTTTCTTGTTCCAAAGTATATAATTTTCGATATAGTTGATCATATACAGAGTCCTCCATTATGGATTCATTTAGAACGTGATAAGCGTAATTAGCCTGTTGCAGTTGTTTGCGAAGTTTTATAATTGTTTTTTGAATATTTGAATTATTCATTTTTCCATCCTTCAATGTAGTAACTGTTGTAACTGTGTTAAATAAATAACTTTCTACATATCTGAGCATATTAATAAATATATATTTATTAAAGTTCTAAAGATCATTTACTAATACTAGAAATATCCCAAAAAATGTATTAGCCTTAATAAGTGTTATTGAAATACATTAGTTTTGGATTCTAGCAATTTTTAGCCTGTAACGATTAATCAATCTTAATATTTTAAATGAGATAAAAATTATTTTTTTAGGAATTTATTTATAGTCATTTTGACACAAAATATATAGGATATTATTAAAAAATATTTAATTTTTTATGTCACATTTAGAATTTTAATATTTAACATGAGTTAATAGCAATGTTGAAGAAAGAAGTAGAATTTAATAAAAAAAGAATTGGGACTTTTATTTTAGTCTTATCATTACTTTTTGCAGGAATTGGTAATAGATTTAAACAATTAATAAATTATTATTATCAACAAGGGATATTAACTAGTGTTATAGGGAAAAATTCTCCTAATACTGTAAAGACTGTTATTTTAAAACCAAAAATAGTTAAAGTTTTTTCGGAATTTGTTGGAACTATAGAAGCCAAAAATATATTAACTCTTAAATCAGAGATTAATGGAAAAATAAAACAAATTTCAATTAAGGAAGGAGATTACATCAAAAAAAATCATATAATAATGCAGTTTGATTCTAGTAATTTACAAGCCAAATTACTAGAATCTCAAGCTAGATTAACTAATACAAAAGCTAGATTGTTGGAATTAAAAGCTGGAAATCGTATTGAAGATCTTGAAGAAGCAGAAGCTAGACTTAGAGGTGCACAAATCCGTTTAAATAATACAACTATAGGAGATAGTGTTGAAGAGATTGCTCAGGCTAGAGCTCATTTAAGGTCTTCAAAGGCCAGTCTTGAATTAGCTCAACAGCGAGTTACTCGCTACAAAACCCTTAAAGAGCAAGGAGTAATTTCTATTGATGAATATCAGGAGCATATAACAATTCTACGTAGAGCAAGAGCTGATCTAGAGCAAACTAAGCGACGTTTATCTCAGCTTAAAAAAAGGCGTTTAGCTGATTTAGATGAATTAACTACCGTTGTAGAGATGGAAATACAAAACTTACAAAGATTAAAAACTGGTCCACGGCAAGAAGTTGTTACCCAAGCTAAAGCGGACGTTATAGAAGCAAGCGCACAGCTTCAAGTATCTAAAATTAATATTTCTCAAACTAGCGTAGTAGCACCTCTTGCTGGTGTTGTAGAAAATGTTTTTACGAGAGTGAGTGATTATGTCAAGATAGGTGATCCTTTAATAAATTTAATAAATAATGATACTGTAAGCCTAAATTTAGCTATTCCACTAAAATATAATTCCCGATTAAATATAGGTTTACCTGTAGAAATCGTGGACAATTTAGGGAATACCCTTAGCAAAGGGGAAATTAGCTTCATATCTTCTAATATTATCAAAAGTTCGCAATCAATATTAATAAGAGTTGATTTTAATAAGCCAAATCAAGGACTTTTGAATGGTCAATTTGTCAAGGCGAGAGTAATTTGGCATAAAAAAAATAGTTTATTAATTCCAGCCAACTCTGTATATGATATTGGAGAAGAAAAATTTGCCTTTATAGTCAAAAATGGTAGTTCACGAGAAAGAAATTTAACTAATACAATAGCTAAGCGAGTCAAAGTTCAATTAAATAACTTGCAGGGCGATAGCTATCAAGTAATTAATGGCTTAAATATTGGTGATCAACTTATAATATCTAAAATTAGAAAATTAAAAGATGGAGAGCCTATTAAGCAACTAAATTCTTATGGGGAGAAAGCTGTTAATCATTGAACAAGTAAATCAAGTCTATATAAATTCTATTGTCATTATTCAATACATTTTTTTATTGAGTTAATCCATGCTTTAAGGCAAAACGTACTAATTCTGTACGACTATTTGTTTCCGTTTTGCCAAACAAGCGACTTACATACTTTTCTACATTTCTAACACTTGTATTTAAGCGAGCTGCAATTTCTTTATTCATAAGGCCCTCTGCAACTAGGTCTAAAACACTCTTTTCTCTTGGAGTTAAATCAATTTTAATGTGTGGTGGTATTACCGTTAAATGAGTTTTTTGTTGTCCTAACTGTTCTTTTAATCCTTTAATTTCTTGGGCTATCTCTTCTAGTTTTATAGAATCACTACCAATTTTCCCATTAATTTTACGACGCTCTAGAAAGCTTTTTACAATAGCCTCTAATTCTTCAGGATCAAATGGTTTGGGTAAATATACGTCGCAACCAGCATTGTAACCTTTAATACGGTCAGCAGTCATGCCTCTAGCAGTAAGAAAAATTAGAGGAATAGTTTGCAAGCGAATGTTATGACGTATCTTCTCTAAAAATTGATATCCATCTATCTCTGGCATCATAACATCAGAGATAATAATATCAGGAACCATAATCTCTAGAAGTTTCCAGGCTTCCTTTGCATTATTGGCAATTTTTACTGTTAATTTACCATCATATTCTAAGTATGTTTGTACGGATTCACATATACTTGGTTCATCATCAACTAATAAAATTATAGGAGAATTACTCATGATTTATATTTTAACTAATGCTATTAACAATTTTAATTCGAATGTTTATCTATAGAAATTACCTCGACTTCAACCGTTTCGTTTTCTGATGATTCTTTTTCCATAACTTGAGTAGAACCTCTCCTTTCTTCAAATATTACTTTAATAAGCTCTGTTATTAATAGACTTAGAATAACAAAATCGTCTATTTGTCCTATTATAGGAAAAAAATCCGGGGAGAAATCTAAAGGGCTTATAAAATAAATTAAAGTACCTAAAACTATCCACCAGCGATATTTAGTACTACGAATTAGAGATCTATAATAATCGTAGATAGAGTGTAAAGAAAATTTCATTGCATTAACCGTATTTAATATTTCAATCCTAATTGAGGATATAGTTATATGCACTTATGTGACTTAAGTATTTATATCAAGTATTTTAAATATATAAGATATTAATTCTTAATATGAGAATTATCAAACAATTTTTGTTTAATCGTTGATAATTTTCTTTATTTAATATTAATTTTTATGGCTAATTACTATGATCTTTGTAGAGATTTATCTTTTAGAAGACCAGTAAGCAAAGATGCAGGTGGTTTTTTGTAAGGCCAAGCAAAAGCATGTTGAAAAGCAAAATTTTGACAAGCTTGTAATTGATGAAAATCAATTACATCTTGAGTTAAAAGATTTTCGAATTCGAAAGGCAAACGTACATTATGTAGCCCTGCATTATCTGTACAGATTGCTATATGTACTCCTGCTTCAAAACAACGATCAAAAACAGTCTTTAATTCGTATAAATTTTCTAAATTTCCTGTTTTTAAATATGTCGTAGGACAGATCTCTAAACATTGGTTAGAACGTGCAATTGTAGGCAATAATTCTGGAAACTTTAAGGGTATTTGAATACCATGACCAATCCTCATCAAATATGGAAGAAGTTCAGGATAACAACCGTCGGAAGTTTCGTAAAGATGACCAGTCGTGTTTAATCCCATTGACCTCGCATATTTATATAAATCTATGAATTCATCTAATCTTTCACCATAATGAGAGTCTCCTCCTGCAACATCGATAGCGCAAACATAATTTTTCATCTGAGCAGCTAAATCTACTATAGCCTTATTAACCTCATAAGGTAAACGAGAATGCATACAAAGAATTTGACTTATTACGATAGGGTACTCTTTTACTTGACTAGCTTTACCAACTATTTTAACGATACTAGTCATAGCATCAATTCTCTCTGACTGTTCAAGATACTGAGGGGTACGAAGATATGGAGTATATCTTAATTCCAAATATGCTAAATGTTCAAATATATAAGCCCCACGAATTAAGCGATAGATAAAGTAAGGAAGTGTTTGTTCTGTCTGAACGTTTTCCACTAAAGTATGTAATTCTAAATACTCATCTAATGTTTTACGCTTGCGTGTGTAAAACTCTTCAAAAACTGGATATTGAGGAAATCTTTGTGCCATTTTAGGGTCATGGCGTTTAAAATATCTCCAAAGAATACGGGGAACTACTGATCCTCCTAAATGGCGATGTAAATCTGCATATAGTGCCATAAAAATCTCCAAAGAATATATATTATGTTTTATCTTAAAACTATTAAGATAAAGAATATTTTAAAATAATTCCACTAAAGAATAATGTCTGATCGTAACAATGGCTTAAATGGTAAGAAAGTTCTATTTAGAATAGTCCTATAGTTATTAAAATTTAACTAGAGCATATAAGATTTTTAACAATTAATTTAATCAATGGTTAGTAAAAAATAATAAACTTTAATAAAAAGCGGTAGAAGTATATACTTCTACCGCTTTAAGAGTATCAAATTGTTACTTTTAAGAATCAGATGTTGGAGTTAAGATAAAACTTGACTGTTCATCCTCTGTAACAACAACTTTAACCTGTCCTTGTTCATCAATATCTACTTCTGCAACATCCCCTTCTCTAACTTTTCCTGAAAGAATTTCTTCAGCCAAAATATCTTCAAGAAGACGCATAATAGCACGACGTAGTGGTCTTGCACCATAAGAAGGATTATAGCCTTCTTCAACTAGACGTTCTTTAAACTTGTCAGTAACTCGAAGTGTAATTTCTTTTTCTGTTAACCGAGCAAATACTTCCTTGAGAAGAATTTCAGAAATTTCTTTAACTTCCTCTTTATTTAGTTGACGGAAAACAATAATTTCATCTAATCTATTAAGAAATTCTGGGCGGAAATATTCTTTTAATTCCTCATTAACTAAAGAACGAATTCTATTATATTGCGCATCTGCTTGATTATTTTCAAATTCGAAACCTAATCCACCACCACCTTTCTCAATAACTTTTGACCCTATATTAGAAGTCATGATTAACAAAGTATTTTTAAAATCTACCGTACGTCCTTTCGCATCGGTCAAACGACCATCTTCTAATATTTGTAACAACATATTGAAGATGTCTGGATGTGCTTTTTCAATCTCATCAAATAAGATTACTGTATAAGGACGACGACGTACTGCCTCCGTTAATTGCCCTCCTTCGTTATAACCAACATATCCAGGTGGAGATCCAATTAGTTTAGATACAGTATGACGTTCCATATACTCAGACATGTCTAGACGAACCATTGCTTCTTCTGAACCAAAGAAATAAGCTGCTAATGCTTTTGTGAGTTCAGTTTTTCCGACACCTGTAGGACCAGAAAATATAAAACTAGCAATAGGACGATTAGGATTTTTAAGTCCAACTCTTGCACGACGTATAGCTCTTGAAACAGCTTTAACAGCATCTTCTTGACCAATAAGTCTTTGATGTAAAGTTGTTTCCATATTTAGAAGCTTTTCAGATTCAGTCTCTGTAAGTTTATTTACAGGTACTCCCGTCCAAGAAGCAACAATATGAGCTATTTCTTCTGAGTCTACAAAAGGTTCATCATTTTCTCCTTCTCCTTTTTTGGTAGAAGAAATTGAACGAATTTTTGCCTTAATCTCCATTTCTTGGTCTCGTAGTTGTCCTGCACGATTAAAATCTTGCGAACGAACTGCATCATCCTTCTGCTTTAGTATAGTGCGTAATTCTTTGTCTAATTCTTTAGCTTCAGGAGGAAGTTGAGAATTAGTCAAACGTACTCTAGAACCTGCTTCATCTATGAGATCGATGGCTTTATCCGGAAGAAAGCGATCAGAAATATAACGATCCGATAATTTAGCAGCTGCTTCTAATGCCTCGTCTAAAATTTTAAGCTTATGATGCTGCTCATAACGTTCTCTTAGACCATAAAGAATCTGAATGGTCTCTTCTACAGTTGGTTCTCCTACCATTACTGGTTGAAAACGTCTCTCTAAAGCAGCATCTTTTTCGATATGTTTACGATATTCATCAAGAGTAGTTGCTCCAATACATTGAAGCTCCCCTCTTGCTAAAGCTGGTTTAAGAATATTAGCTGCATCAATAGCCCCTTCAGCAGCGCCTGCGCCAATAAGCGTATGAACTTCATCAATAACTAGGATTATGTTCTCTGTTTGACGAATTTCCTCCATAATTTTTTTGAGGCGTTCTTCAAATTCTCCTCGATACTTCGTCCCCGCTACTAACAAACCTATATCAAGAGTCACAACTCTTTTATCTTCAAGAATATCAGGAATGTCTTGGTTAGCAATACGTTGGGCAAGTCCCTCAGCAATGGCTGTTTTACCGACACCTGGCTCCCCAATAAGAACTGGATTGTTTTTAGTACGACGACCAAGAATTTGAATTACTCGTTCAATTTCTTTTTGTCTACCAACGACTGGATCAAGTTGTCCATCTGTAGCCAATTGAGTCAAATTCGAACCAAACTCATCGAGAGTAGGAGTTTTAGTCCTACCAGGTGCTACTCCTCCTGCAGCAACTTCTGCAGTCTCTCCCAATTGACGAATAACTTGAGTTCTTACTTTAGAGAGATCTACACCAAGATTTTCAAGGACTCTTGCTGCAACTCCTTCTCCTTCTCTAATTAATCCTAATAGAAGATGTTCTGTTCCAATGTAATTGTGTCCTAGTTGTCTGGCCTCTTCTAAAGAGAGTTCTAGAACTCTTTTTGCTCTTGGGGTAAAAGGAATTTCAACAGCGACGAACCCCGAACCTCGTCCAATAATTTTCTCAACTTCAATACGAGCATCTTTAAGATTAACTCCCATAGATTTAAGAACTTTGGCTGCGACTCCAGTTCCTTCGCCAATTAGCCCTAGAAGAATTTGCTCTGTCCCGACAAAGTTATGACCAAGACGGCGAGCTTCTTCCTGGGCAAGCATAATTACCTTAATGGCTTTCTCTGTAAAGCGTTCAAACATTTTATTTGTCCATCATCTGCTGCTTTCTCTTGTAAATTGATCTTAGCACAGCTTTCTATCTCTACTACTCATGTAAAGACTTAGAGTATTACTATTATATAAAGTTTTTATTCTTCTCTAATGCTATTAGCCTTTGTATGATTACAATGTAGAGTTTAATCATATTTTGACTAAATTCCATATTTTTATTTTATTTATTTAAAATATTAAAAATATCTAAATTTAGTATGTGTTTTCATGTATTGGTACTAAAACTAATAAGTTGACCAATGCGGAAAACTATGGAGATTACAAGGTGATTTTATTCAATACTTTTTTAATAATAAATTTATATTTTCTTTATCATGATTAGTAAATCAAAACACAGTAACAGTTAATCGTTATTGTATTAAGCTTAAAATAATTAAGTTCTCTTAATGTAAGACAAAATTTTTTCAACTAACATAAAGCCTTCTTATGAGTTTATCAAATACAAGATTAATTCATTAAAAATATTAATAATTTTCTTGTTTTTTAGATTAAGTTAAAAATCATAGCTTTTATAACTATTTCAAGAATACATACGCTTAGAAACTATTCAGTTTAATTCTTATTCAAAATAATTAATTCTTGCCCCGCAATTATCTATAGACAGTAATTTCGTTTCTGAGGTCACTGCCTGAGTTAACCATGCTTCTTTTGTTGCACATTCAATACTACTAATATTTTCGAAACTAGTTAAAACTAATAAAGTAGGACCAGCACCACTAATTACTACGCCATATGCTCCTGCTCTGATAGCAGCTTGTCTAACAATGTCATAACCTTTAATTAAGTTTTGACGATATGGTTGATGAAGCTTATCTTGTAACGCACTAGATAGCCATTTCCCATTACCTATTTCTAAAGATTTAATAAGTAATCCCATATGAGCAATATTAAAAATTGCATCATCTATAGATACTGTTTTTGGTATAACGGATCTTGCTTTTTCAGTTAGTAGTTCAAAGTCAGGAATAACAATGAGAGGAATAATAGATGAATGCCAATTAATCGGGTATGCTTCCCAGTCAATACCTTGTTTAATAGATAGTTGACATTTTCCAAATAAAGCAGGTACAACATTATCAGGATGACCCTCTAGCTTTATCGCTAAATTCATTAGCTCAAGCTTTGATAAGGGTTGACCTGCCAATTCATTAGCCCCAATCAGACCACCTATAATCGCCGTAGCAGAACTTCCCAGACCTCTAGATAAAGGTATTCCTAGCTTAATCTTAATTGAAATTTTTGGGGGTATTTCTCCTATGTGACGGTATAAGTATGTGAATGCTTTATAAACTAAATTGTTATAATCACATTTAACTTTACTAGCTTCTCTTCCTATTACATTGATATTTAATTGAGATTCATCTTTCTCCCGTTTAGCAAAATAAAATTGATTGTACATAGTTAGAGCAGAACCTATACAATCAAATGCTGGACCGATGTTTGCTGTCGTTGCGGGCACAATAACACTAATAGTAGACATAGTAAACTTATTGTATAAAAGTCTCTGTATAACTAATTTTTTCTTACGCACCAAATATGTACAATATTTAGTATATAGAAATTCAAAAATAAAAAGCTACTACTTCTAATTGTTTTTATAGTTCTCTAAAATTAAGAACTATGAAAGACAAATGTAATTAACAATAGATTTTTTATTCAAGATAAAAATTTCTTGATTTAAAAGACTATTTTATTAATATTCAAGATTGAGTATTAACTGAGTTTACATAATGTAAATAAGCTTCGATAAATAAACTTAGATCACCATCCATCACATCGTTTATGTTTGTAGTTTCTATATTCGTTCTTAAATCTTTGACCATTTGATATGGATGAAATACATAACTACGAATTTGAGTTCCCCAAGCAGCTTCAACGATATCACCTCTGATTTCAGCAATTTTTTGAGCTCTTTGTTCTTGAGCAATAATTAACAATTTTGCTTTTAACAAAATAAGAGCTTTTTCTTTATTTTGTAATTGTGAACGTTCTTGCGTACATCGAACTGCAATACCTGTTGGTATATGAACAATACGAACAGCCGTCTCTACCTTATTAACATTTTGCCCACCCTTACCGCCAGAACGTGTAGTTGTAATTTCCAAGTCTTTATCAGGAATTTCTATCTTGATATCACCATCTTCTAGTTTTGGCATCACTTCGATTCCAGTAAAGCTTGTTTGACGTTTTCCATTAGCATTAAAAGGAGAAATTCTTACTAACCGATGTGTTCCTTTCTCTCCCTTCAAATACCCAAAAGCGTAACGACCTTCAATTTCTAATGTAGCAGATTTAATACCAGCCTCATCTCCTTCAGAAATTTCAACCAAATTAACTTTATAGCCCTGACTTTCTCCCCATCTTCTATACATTCTCAGTAACATTTCTGACCAATCTTGAGCATCTGTTCCACCAACTCCTGTATTGATATTCAGAATAGCTCCTTTGGTATCATAAGTTCCTGATAAAAGTTGTTGCAAATCCCAACTATCTAAATTTTTCTTTAATTGTGTAAGATTACCCTGTGCTTCTTCTAGTAAGGCTTCGTCATAATCTAATATTAATAACTCTATAATGAGTTTAGTATCTTCTAACTGGTTGTACCATTGATTATATTGTTCTAATTGCGATTTAAAACTACTAAGTTTTTGTGAAACTTTTTGAGCTATATCAGGACTATCCCAAAAATCAGGCTGGATTGTGGTGTTTTCCAAATCTTTGATACTAGCCTTTAGAGCTGGTAGGTCAAAGATATTCCTGGGTTTTTCCCAGGCGTATGCTCAAAATTTCAACGTTTTTCTTCAGTTCTGTAATTTCCATATATTTAACTTTCAAAGTTATAATTTATCATATGCATTTTTCTATGTAGTTTATAGATATTAGTATTAAAATATATGTTCAAGTAGATTCCAATACTTAGCAGACATCAATTATAAACATTTTAAATAAATTAGTCAAAATTCTTTTATAGTACTTATGATCTAAAGTGTTTATCAGCAGAGATAAATTTTCTTGTCAACCTATTCTTAAGTTTTTATTCACATAAAAACTTAAGAATAGGTTGACTTATTCATCGTACGTTTTGAAAAAACTTCATATACTAAATTATAGTTTATAAATTATTTATCTACTTAAGCTAATAATGTAATTTAGAATTTAGCAAAACATAAAAACTATTTATTCGCTTAGTTTTTATGTTTTTATATTTTATCTTAAACTGTAATTGTTTTTTGCCAATATTTTTTTAATTCTTTCGCTACTTTATTAGATAAAAGAATACATCCTAAAATGTTAGGTATGGCTAGTGTTAACAGCATCATATCACTAAAATCTAATACGGCTCCTAAATTTACTACTGAACCAATGAAGATACAAAACAAGAAAACTATTTTAAAAATAATAGAATTTGATTTGCCAAATATATAGATCCAACATTGTTCACCGTAATAACACCAAGTAATCATTGTTGAAAATCCAAACATGCACATAATACCTGCCAATACTGCAGGAGACCATTGAATAACTTGAGCAAAAGCTGTCATGACTAATATAGAGCCATTAATACCATTCCCAACTGTCGTCCAATAAACTTGAGTTGTAGCAATGACTAATGCTGTTAGATTACAGATAACGACCGTGTCAAGAAAAGGTTCAAGAATTGAAACGATACCCTCTTGTATTGGTTCCTTTGTTTTTGCAACAGCATGAGCAATTGCAGCAGATCCTAAGCCGGCACCATTTGAAAAGACACTGCGTCGGATTCCCTGAATTATGATGCCTACCAATCCCCCTTCCATTCCTCGTGAGGAAAAAGCTTCCGTGAAGATAGAAGCAAAGGCATGAGGTATCGCAGCAAAGTTAGTTTTCAGAATCCATAGACATCCTAATATGTATATAACTGACATCAAGGGTACTAATCTACTAGTAATAACTCCTATACGACTAACACCACCAATAATGACTAAGCCTACAAGAAAAGCAAGAACTAGTCCAACAGCCCAGTCATAAGATTGTAGAGCAGGAAAAACAACAGCTAAAGCCATGAATGACTGATTGACTTGGAACATATTTCCTCCCCCTATTGCTGCACCTATACCGGCAAAACAGTAAGCTACAGCTAATATTTTACCTAACTTTTCTTTTCCTATTTCCTTCAATCCTCTAGAAAGATAGTACATTGGACCACCAACAGTGGTTCCATCTAAACCTATAGTTCGGTATTGAGATCCTAAGGTACACTCCACAAATTTGCTAGACATTCCAAATATTCCAGCTAGTGTCATCCAAAATACTGTACCTGTACCTCCTAGCTGAATAGCAATAGCTACACCTGAAATATTACCTAGTCCTATACTGGCTGACAAGGCCGTTGTTAAGGCTTGAAAAGAAGATATTTCTCCTTGAACTTCATTTTCAGAATCAATTTCATCAGGATAATTTACGTTATCCACTAATTGGGATTTCGACTTTTGGTTTTTATAGAAACTAATATTTTTCTTAGAAGATGTAGGCTTCTTATTATGGCTTTTATGTTGACTGTAGACTATTTTTAAAGCTTGTTTGAAGCCAACAATATTAATAAATCCCATTCTTAATGTGAAAAAAATACCTCCCATTAATATCCAAAATATTATTACGGGAAAATGAGCAATCTCAAAGAAGAGTATTTGTTTAATAAAAGTAACTAGGTTCGAAAAAAAATAATCAATATTATAAAGGAAATGATTCACAGATCTAATGTAAAAAGCTACTACTTAGCCAAAAAATAAAAAATACAATAATACTAACAAAAGATTGACTAAATTCTCTTGTAGTGTTGGGATCATAAAATAGTTGAATAATGCTTCCCCCGATAATCATTCCTAAGCTCAACATAGTTAAAGTAATTAGTAAAGCACGATTAAATTTATTTTCCTTTTTATTTAGAAAATAAATATTAACAAAAACTCCTAACGCTAAGAAAAGTGGAGTTAGAGAAGACTGAGGACGCAAAAATCCTACTAAAAGTGATAGAGCAAGAAATATTCCTGTCTTCAATAAGATATCATTAAAAGACGGAATATCAATAAATTGTTGAACCCAATGAAACATACTTTTGAAATTAGAGACTGGGAATTTAGAACTAATTTCTCTCTGATGTTCAGCGAATCGAATATTATCAGGTACACTAACCTTGCCTTCTTGACGTAGCTTCAATCGCTCCATGACGATAGCATCGTAAGCAGATTCAATACTTTCCATAGTTTCAAAACTATCACTATGCTTTTGGCTCAAATGATCTTTCGCTTTTTGAATTTCTTCAAAAGGGGCTGTTTCTGAAACACCTAACTTTTCATAGGGAGTTTTTTCACTCATCTGATATTTTCTTCCATATCTTCTTACTCATATTACCTAAATAAATAGGTTTTCTAACTTACTTTTTTAAGAAATTAATTTTATTCAAGAATTTTAAGCTGTTAAAACGTTTCAAATAAAAGCAATTTTTCTCTTAGAAGTTTAGATGTAAAAGTTTTAGAGACATAACTAAAGAAAATTGTCTTAGCTAGAAATAATATTCTAAAATCTAAGTATTACTTTTATCTTAAGAGTTATGAATACTTGATTTGTTAACATTTGATTGGGATGAACTATCCGTTTTATTATCTTCAAGTTCAGCATTAATACTTAAAGAATCTTGAAGATGTTGAGTTTCTCGTTTAAACTCATCTTCAAATTCTTTGGAAGCATCTTGAAATCCTCTAACAGCTTTACCTAGACTACGTCCAATTTCAGGTAATTTTTTAGGACCAAATACCAACAAGCTAATAATTAAAATCAACGCCATTTCTGGTAATCCAATACCAAAGATATTCATAAATTACTCCTTAAAATAAAAATCTACTTTCTATTCTATACTTACATTCAACTAAAACTGATACTTAGAAAATAAAAAATTTAGCTCTTCTCAAGAATAAATAACTTTTCTATCCATGTCTATGTATCTATTTACTATCTTAATAATATTAGTTTCAAATTAAAAAGAACCATAGCTTGTATTTTCTAATAAAAAAATACTAAACATTATTAATTTCACAAAGATACTTAAGCTGTGTTTTATTCCCAGAGTATCTTTCTATATTAGCCTATCGAGTAATCTTATATGTTAGATACAATTTGCCCTGTTTACAATAATAATGAATAGTTATGCAACTATTGTTGTAAGTATATTCGACTAGATTAATTTCTCCTATAATCTTTATAGCTTTATATTTATCTAAAATTCTTTAATTCTTACTATCTTATAGTTTATTTTTTATGATTATTTCATAGTAAGTAGAATGATTTGAGTAGATAAAATACGGATATATTTCTTCTATTAATTTTACAGAATTGCAAGACTGAGTTGAGCTGTCAGATAAAAGTTACCTATCTAATTTAAAAGCACTATGAACCGCATTCAAAGCTTGTATTCCCTTGTCTTTTGTAACTACACAACTAATTTTAATTTCTGAAGTTGCAATCATTTTAATATTTATATTTTCAGCTGCTAATGCTTCAAAAAATTGAGCTGCTATTCCAGGCTTTTCTGCCATACCTGCACCAACAATACTGACTTTAGCAATATTCTCATCTATCAATATTTCATCAAAACCATCCGATAATTTTTTGAGTACTGAGTAAGCAAGCTCAGAATTTCCTTGAGCTACAGTAAATGCCATATCACGTGTAGGTTCTCCAGAAAAGATACGACAACGTTGAGATTGAATAATAGTATCTACACTAATATTATTTTTTGCCAATACTCCAAAAATATTAGCTGCCATTCCAGGTTTATCCTTTACACGTCGGATTGCAATTTGAACCAATTTTGTATCTAGAGCAACTCCTCTAACAGGTGGAATATTAGAAATAGTTGGCGAGATATTTACTGTAGGTGAAGCTTTTATTTCGAACGCTTTCGATAATGATTGTATTGCGCGGTAACTATCATTCTGCGCAATAACACAACTAATTTTAATTTCTGAGGTTGCAATCATTTCAATATTTATATTTTGCTCAGCAAGAGTCTTAAACATTTTTGCAGCTATACCAGGACGGCCAATCATTCCTGCCCCTGCTATAGCAATTTTAGCTACTCTTTTTTCTACAATAACTTCGACTTCTTCGGAATAGTTAGAATTAGTGCAAAAAGTTGAAGCAATTGCATCAGCAACTGATTCTGCTTGCCCTAGAGAGTTTTCTACTACTGTAAATGCTATATCATTACCGTTTTTTTCATAAATTGATTGGATAATAAGATCTACATTTACTTTTTGGGAAGCAATTTCTCTTAAAAGATGAGCTGCGATACCAGGACGATCTGGAACTTTCAGAAGTGCAACTTTTGCTTGATTTTCATCTAATTCTATTCCATCTACTGCTTTTGTAATTTCCAAACCATTTAATGATCTAGATTGTGGAACAGGTGATGTAACAAGTGTTCCAGGATTATCACTCCAACTAGAACGTACAATTAAAGGAAGTCCATAGTTCCGAGCAATTTCTACAGCTCTTGGATGTAAAACCTGTGCACCCAAACTTGCTAATTCTAACATTTCATCAGAAGTAATTTCTTTAATAAGTTGAGCACCTTGAACTAAGTGAGGATCAGTTGTAAGAATACCTGAAACATCTGTATAAATTTCACAACAGTTAGCTTTTAAAGAAGCAGCCAAAGCCACTGCTGAAGTATCAGAACCACCACGTCCAAGAGTTGTTATTTCTAAACTATCAATACAACTAATTCCTTGAAACCCTGCAACAACTACAATTTCATTTTTATGAAGGTGACGTTGAATTCTATCGGGCTTAATAGACAAAATTCTTGCATAGCTATGTTCCGCTTCTGTAACAATTCCTACCTGAGCACCAGTTAAAGAAATAGCCTTTTTACCTAACTTTTGTAATGCCATAGTCATAAGAGCAATGGTTACTTGTTCTCCGGTAGATAACAACATATCCATTTCTCTCCGTGAAGGATTAGGAGTTATCTCTTGCGACAGCTTTACTAAGGTATCAGTGGTTTTGCCCATTGCAGAAACTACTACAACTATCTTATTATCCTTATTAGAAATTTTACAGATACGCTGAGCAACGGTTTGGATACGTTCCACTGACCCTACAGAAGTTCCTCCATATTTCTGGACAATTAAAGTCATAATTCAAATGAAAATAATATATTAACTGTTAAATTTAACAAAATCTTATAAATGATAAAGATTATCAACTACATTTCCTTATAATTTATGGAATATAAATAACTAGAAAATTAAAAAAAACATATAACTTCAGGTAATACAAAATGAAGATAATTTTTAAAAAATACTCTAATAATTATTATTTAATGTCTATGGAATTCTAAAAACTTATGTAATTACATTATTATCTGATAATAATATGTAAAGCTAGGAAATTTTGAGCTATTTTTTATTAGTTATTGCAGTGATTAAGCAATGAGATTGAAGTAGATCTATATAAAGTTAGGATTCAAAATGATAAGAAAGAAATTTCGAAAGCTTATTATAAGCTTTGAGAAAATTGTTACAATTTTCAAGTTAATTGTTAGTCTACCCAAAAATATAAAGTAAATCATTTTAATTATTTATGAAAACGCAACATCAAATTAATCAAAAATTAAAATCATCACTTGATAACGCTATTGATATCAGTCAAAAATATATACTTTCTTTACAAAATTCCGAAGGCTATTGGCTAGGAGAACTAGAATCTAATGTAACTCTTACTGCAGAAACTGTTTTAATTTATAAGATTTGGGGAATATTTGAAAACCTCCCAAAGTCTAAAATTGAAGCTTATTTATGTAATAAACAAAACAAATATGGTGGTTGGGAACTTTTCTATGGGGATGGTGGAGAGATCAGTACATCTATTGAAGCATATATGGCACTTAGACTTTTAGGATTGTCTAAAGACAATCCTGTCTTAGTTAGTGCCAGAAAATTTATTCTTAGCAGAGGAGGAATTTCTAAAGCTAGAATTTTTACTAAGTTTCATTTAGCTTTGATTGGTTGCTATTCATGGGAAGGTCTCCCATCTATTCCTCCATCAATTATGGTTTTAAGTAATAACTTTCCTTTTACAATTTATGAAATGGCTAGTTGGGCACGAGAAAGTACTGTACCATTAATAATTGTTTTTGATAAAAAGCCAATTTTCCCAATTAATCCATCCTTCAACCTTAATGAACTATATGTAGAGGATATAGAAAAGGTTCAGTACAAACTTCCTTACACGAATAGTTGGACTGATATTTTTTTATGGCTAGACAAAATATTCCAATTACTAGGAAAATTTAATTTAATTCCTTTTAGAGAGAGAGGTTTAAAAGAAGCAGAGAAATGGATATTAGACCATCAACAAGAAAGTGGAGATTGGGGAGGGATAATGCCTCCAATGTTAAATTCTCTAATTGCATTCAAAACTTTAGGATATGATATAGAGGATCCCTCTGTTAAAAGAGGTTTTGAAGCTATTCAACGTTTTGCTATAGAAAAAGATCAAGACTATTATGTTCAAGCTTGTGTATCTCCTGTATGGGATACAGCTTGGATGATAAGAGCTTTAACTGAGTCAGGGCTGTCAAAAGATCACCGTTCTCTTCAAATAGCCGGAGATTGGTTATTAAGTAAACAATGTTTAGACTACGGAGATTGGGCAATTAAAAATAAGATTGGAAAACCTGGAGGATGGGCATTCGAGTTCACCAATCGTTTTTATCCTGATATTGATGACTCAGCAGCTGTAATTATGGCACTTGAGGGAATTACTCTTGTAAATGAGCAACAGAAAAAAGCGGCTATTAATCGTTGTCTTCAGTGGATAAAGACAATGCAGTGTAAAACTGGAGGATGGGCAGCTTTCGATATAGATAATAATCAAGCTTGGTTAAATGAAGTTCCTTATGGGGATCTGAAGGCAATGATTGATCCAAATAGTGCCGATATAACTGCAAGAGTATTAGAAATGTTGGGTTCATGTAATTTAGAAATGTCTGATGAACGCACTGCAAAAGCCCTTAATTATTTATATGATGAGCAGGAAAAAGATGGCAGTTGGTTTGGGAGATGGGGTGTTAATTACATTTATGGAACTAGTGGAGTATTGTCTGCATTAGCAGTTCTTCATCCTGACAAAAATTATTCTCAGTTAAAGAGAGGAGTTAGTTGGCTATTAAGCTGTCAAAATGAAGATGGTGGATGGGGAGAAACTTGCTTAAGTTATGATAATCCTGAACTAAAAGGAGAAGGTATAAGTACTGCCTCTCAAACTGCTTGGTCTTTAATTGGTTTACTAGATGCAGGAAAAGCTTTAGATAACTTTGCAATCAATCATATTGATAGAGGTATAAACTATCTAGTGAAAACTCAAACATCGACAGGAGAATGGAAAGAGAAAGAATTTACTGGAACTGGCTTTCCTTCTCATTTTTATATAAGGTATCACCTCTACTCCAATTATTTTCCTCTGATTGCTCTAGGACGTTATCAAAAGCTTAGACATTTATTTTAATCTATCTATAAAAATAATTTTTAACAATCTTCATTTTTCGTGAAAAGAATATATTAAGATAGAGACATAAATGATTTAGTTAATAAAATCCTAAATTATATTATACCGATTAAAAATAAGTATAAAAAATAGTACCTATCTTTGCTATATAATTTTTATCTCGGCAAAAAATACTTATTTCTAAAATCTTATTTTATTTCTTTTTTAACATATTACTCAGTTAGTTTGAATAATAAATAAACATGAGAATATTTAAATATTGATGTAAATTATTGATGTTTAATATACAAAAAAATACTAACTATATTTGTAGTTAGTATTTTTTGAAATAACGTTATTAAGAGATAAAGAAACAAACTATACCAAGTTTTTGGAAATTACATAAATTATAAACATATTGCAAACAGAATATAATAAAAAAGTACAATGAAATATTTGATAACTATGTTTTATCTCTACTTTTTTTTACCGCATAGTTTTTAAATCTTTTCAAATCTTCTGATATAGTGGATTCAACTATACGGCCCAAAAATAACTTATCCATTAATTTCCCTAACCATCCTGGAATACTATAGGCGATACTCAATTTAATGATGCTACTACCTTGTCTATCATAAAATCTAATCGCCCCTCTATTAGGCAATCCATTTACTGATTCCCATTGTATTATTTGATGAGGTACTACTTTTAGAATTTTTGATAGCCAGGTAAACTGGAAACTCCCACTAACTAATTTCCAACGAGATAGACTAGGATCGTCATCCAAAATTTCAACGGAGTCAATCCATTTCATCCATTTAGGCATTTCTTGTAAGTCTGACCATAAATCCCATACTTGTTCGATAGGAATATCCACTTCAATTTGTACGCTATGCTCTAACCAACTAGACATATTTGAATTATCAATTACTGTATGTTATCTTATTCTAAATTTACATATGAAATATTCTCATATACTAACATTTTTAAAACTTAATCTTGAATATTTATTGGAAAGGTAATTTTTTTACAATTTTTCTTGTGAATACTTAAAAAAGTAGTTAATGTTCATATTTTGGTAGATATAGAAACTAAGAGTAAAATTAAATAAATCAATAGTTATTTTTATTAATTCTTGTGTTGGTAATTATGAATTTCGTATTATTGTTTCCTTTTTTGGACATTTTAATAAGATAATAAAACATCAATAATAAGTATATAAAAAATTAATATTTTTTATATACTAGCTTCAATACATCAAACTTAATAGATATCGAATATAGCAATTACTTATATTGGAAGTAATTGCTATATTATTTTTGTAATAAACAAATCTTGTTACTAATTATTTCCCCAGCAATTTGATGTCCAAAATTATTCCAATGACCACTTCCCATTTTTGTATTATTGAAACCATGCAAAAAAACTTTGTTTTTATCGGCATAGGTTTGTAAAAGTGGAGCTAAAGTTAAAGCTTTAAAATTTTCCTTTCCTGATAATTTATAAATACGTTGATCAGGATAGAATTGATTATATGTTGCTAAATTTTTAAAGTATTGTTCCCTCACTGAAAAGTTTGGATAAAGCTGAATAGGATTACTTAATATCACTACTAAATAGTCAGTACTAAGGACATAACTTTCTTCCTGTATTAGTTTAATTAATTCATCTGTAAACTTCCATTCTCTTTGCCATTCTATAGAAGATTCTTTATATAATTCTGGGATAAATTCAAGATTCTGAGACATATCTTCATCTCTTGATATTTCCCCAAGCATAAATTTAGGATATTGATTATTCACAAGTACTCTAGCTTGATTAACTAACTGAAAAATATGAGATTTATTAATTAAAAAAAATAATTTTCTTCTAACAAGACTATTGCGCCATTGATAAGTCTTAGTATCCCTAAATGACATATCAAAAATATACTCATTATCCTTCAATTTTAAAAATGGACTAAATCTATTTTTAGGACTTAAGATTTTTGAATTATTAATAACATCATTATCAGTAAAAACCGCTAATAGAACTAGATCAGGAGAAAACTGACTAGCATGATATTTTAGTGTTGTGTATTCTTGTGCAGTACCATAATCGCCAACACCAAAATTTATTACCTCAATATTTTTCTTACTTAATTTTTGACATTTAGATAGTTTTTGTTCTACTAGTGACCAAAAAGTTTTATCTTTATCAAGCTGTATAGCCTCAGCAAAAGAATCGCCAATAACAACAATTCTAAAAGTATTTTTCGTTTTCTTTTTTGTATAGTTCTTATCTCTTAGTCCGCTCTTGTTAATTGATACTGAAGCATTTCCTTCGTGCCTCCATCTTCCAAACATATCATATATGAGAGAATGTCCTCGATGAGAATCAACTTTATAAAAACTAGGATAAGAAATATTCAATATCCTTAATCCAATTTCTCCAATGAATAGAGCGAAAGTTAAACTGCTAGATATTAATATAAAGTTATTTATAGTCTTGCTTAGTTTAAACATAATTGATTATTTTTATTAAGAACCACTTTTACTTCAATAAGGATTCTTCTGTTTCGGAATCAAAAATATGAATTGTCTTTTTATTTATTGATAACCATAGTATATCTTCTTTCTTAATCAAATTATTTCCTATATAGTTAACGATAATCTTAATAGGATTTTTACTTAACGTTTCAGTAAACAAATGTACTTCGTTTCCCATATTTTCTACTAGATTAACCTTTACTTGTAAATTACTTACATGAGGAACGCCTAAAGTAATATGTTCAGGTCTAAATCCTAATATAACGAATTTTTTACTATATCCTTTTAAATATGATCTCGATGCCAAAGGAATACATAAACTAAATTTATCGTAAAAAATCTTGGAAGAGTCTTTTATTGTTGCTGGTAAAAAATTCATTGGCAGAGATCCAATAAAGCTTCCAACAAAACAGTTGACAGGATGATGATATAGCTCTAGTGGAGATGCGACCTGTTGAATTTTTCCTTGGTTCATAACAGCAATACGATCCCCCATAGTCATTGCTTCAACTTGATCATGAGTAACATATATAGTTGTGATTTTTAGTTGATTTTGTAGCTTAACTATCTGAGAACGAGTTTCTGTCCGTAAAATTGTATCTAAGTTAGACATCGGTTCATCCATTAAAAAAACTTTAGGATTTCTAGCAATTGCCCTTCCCAAAGCTACTCTTTGTCTTTGACCTCCTGACAGCTGTTTTGGTAGTCTAGTTAATAGACCATCTAACTGTAGTAGTTTACTAACTTGCTCTATTTGTCGATTAATATCTATTTCTAAGACCGAACTATATCTAAATCTTCTAGGCAATAGCCTAATTACTTTATCTAAAATTTTATCTATTTTTTGATCAATTTTATTTATACGACGTAGTCCAAAAGCAATATTATCATAAACATTAAGATGAGGATATAAAGCATAATTTTGAAAAACCATAGCTATATCACGCTGTTTAGGAAGAAGAGAACTCACATTTTTTTCTCCTATTAAAACTTCTCCTGATGTGATACTTTCTAATCCTGCTATAAGTCTAAGCAAAGTACTCTTTCCACATCCTGAAGGACCAACTAAAACCATAAATTCTCCATCATTAACATTTAAATTAATGTGTTGTAAGATCTTAACTTCAGAATCTTTTGACTTGTTTCTTTGACGGAAGAAACTTTTATTAATATTTTTTAGTATAACCTTAGCCACTGTAATAAGTTAGAAATAATAATTTGATACTATGTATATAAGGCAATCAAAACGAAATGTATAAATCATGTGTAAAGACATCTTATGGACTTAATTAACAAACGCAATAGTTTAGGTATAAAACATAAAATCTAATAATATACAATATGATTAAAGATCACTTTAGTAGTAATAATTTAAATATTAATAAATAGCAACAAAATACTTTTTTAGTTAAAAAATATTGAATAAAAAAAGTGCATTAAGTCTTTAACAGTATATATTGACTTATTATATAAAATTCTATATTTAGTAGAATTCTTAAAATTGTTTAGAATTAAACAATTACTTTCTGTAATTTAACTTCGAAAAAGTTTATTTTTTTTCATTATAAGCTTATAATACGAGTTAATATACTATTCTTGATCATTAAAAGTTAGAAACTTTTTTATCTATCTCTATGAAGACTTAGTCTAAATTTAATTTAAAAATTTATTTTCAACTAATAGCTAAAAAACAGTTAACTTAACAAGTTGGTTTTTATATTTAATAAACTATTTAACATCTTGTTTACTAGATAGTTTAAACATCATATTAAATATAAAGCACAGTACGTTTTATATACCAATTTAATTGGTATCTTACACTAAATAAATTATAAAACTTTACTTAGTGAGATAATTTTCTATCTTATTTTCTTAAGTAATAAAATTGACAGCACAGATAATAAGTAAAATTTGCAATAATTATGGATCTATTACGATCATTACCTATTGGACTTTATCTTGAAAAGCCTCTTACATGGTTACATTTACTTGATTCTAGAGTTAAATTAGTTTGGCTAATGTCTTTATTGCTTGCAAATAGATCATCTAGTTCGGAATGGTTACTAGTTCTTGTAATTTTTCTTGTGGTTTTAACTATAGTTGTCAACATTCCTTTAAGAGTTTGGAAGCAACAAATGGGATGGCTTTTAATTATTAGTTTTTTAGTATTTTTAATTATAGCCTTATCACCTGATGGTTTAGCAGTGTCTTCTCAACCCAGACTTCCAGTAAATAACATATCAACACCACAATTAAATTCTTATAGCTACATTTTATTCAATAAAGGAATATTTCTTATTACTCACAGATCTTTAGAACTAGGAATAAGAATAGGTACCCATATTTTTATAGCAGTTTATAGTGCTAATTTATATTTATCAACTACTACTCCTGAAGCAATAACTGAAGGATTAGAGTATTTATTCTCGCCTTTAAGATTTCTTAAAGTTCCGGTAACTGAAATTTTATTAATCTTTACGTTGTCTTTACGTTTTATTTCTCTAGTTTTAGAAGAAATACAAAACCTTACTCGCTCTATCAGAACTAGAGCTATTAACTGGAAAAAGTTAGGAATTAAAAAAAGTTTTCAAGTATGGATAGTAGTAATAGAAAAAATACTAGAGAATTTATTAACAAGAGCGAGTGAAATTGCTACTACAATGGAGATAAGAGGATTTATTAGCCCTAATAAGCATAGAGTAAAATGGCATAAACTCTGTTTAGTTAAGGGAGATTGGATAGCAATATTTTTATTATTCCCTTTCTGGTATTTACGCTATGCCTGGGGGGGAACATAGAATGAATATTACTCAGTCAAGACAGCAACATATCTATAAGGATAAATGAACCAAACCCTAGACGGTACCATACAAATATCCAAGTACTCTGTTTTTGTAAGTAATTTATGAGCCAGGCAATAGATAAATAAGAAAAAATAATAGAGGAAATTATTGCTGTAAGAAGAGGTAATATAGTTTCTTGAGAGAATCCAGTGTTAAAAATCTCAGTTAACTCGTATAAACCTACTGTAGTTATTGCAGGAATACCTAATAAAAAAGAAAATCTTGCTGCAGTTTCTCGTTTCAAATTTAGAAAGAGTCCTAGCGTAATAGTTGAACCTGATCGAGAAACTCCAGGAACTATAGCCAAAGATTGGATCGCACCCATAAAAAACGCATCTTGCCATCTTAATTTATCAAAGTTACGCTCATATTTTCCAGTTTTTTCTGCTAGTGCTAATAATAAAGACATAATAATAGAAGAGGCTGCAACCATTCCACTACTACGTAAAATAGAATTATCTATATCAGTCATAAAAGTTTTTGCTAGATATCCAATTATGAGAAAAGGTAACGTTCCCATAAAGATACCAAAGCCCATACGAAGATCATGAGATTTCAAGTCATGCTTTTGAATTGCTGTAAACGTACCTGTAACTATCTTTCTTAGATCCGACCAAAAGTACCATAAAACCGAAATAATACTTCCCAATTGAATTACTGCAGAAAAATTTACTCCTGGATCACCCCATCCTAAATAAGAAGGAATTATTTGTAAATGGGCTGTACTACTAATAGGTAAAAATTCTGTTAATCCTTGTATCATACCTAGAATGATAATTTGTAAATAGTTAAAACTTTCAATTGTCGAAGATGGATTTTCTAATGTTATATTTTGATTAATTGATAACTGAGAAAATATTAAAGCGAGAAAAAACATAATTTCTTGAACCAGAAATAAAAGATTTAAGCTACTTAAAGTTAGCTATAGGCTAGCATTTTTAGTATATACTTCCAAGTGTTTTATCTTTTTGATATTCTGAATATCCTAATCCATAACGCAATAAAATCTAAATATCTATAGTCAAAGCTTAAAATTAGCTAGTCCTCAGTATGTTTTTTAGCTATGAATAACATTTTGCCTCAGTAGATACTTATGATATGAATGTAATGTACATAAATATAATACATACATGAATTGAGATTAATAGTTTAAGATTTCATAGTTAAAAACTAAAATTTAAATTGTGTTTCTTAAATGGAATACCAGGATTAGTATTGATATAAAACTCATAAATTTATTTTAAACTCTACTAAAAAAACTATACAAATTTCTAGTATAGATCAGAAAAGCAATTATCCTATTGGGTCAATGGTTTTAAACTTTTTATCAACTTTTATATAATAGTTTTTCTATTTAAAAATAAGAACTACATAAATATTCGATACATAATATCCTAAAGTGTATAAAATCTAGGTTCGTAAAAATTCTTTATTAATGCGTTATCTTGACTAATGCAGTGCATAAAATTTGTAAATTTTGTAAGAGTAAAGATTTATGATCAAAACTATTACTATGATTATTTTTAGAATCTATTTAAGTAAAAAATAATAGTATTAACTTATAGAAGATGGAAATTAATAGTTAAGTTTTTTTCCATTTTTAATTCCTTTAGAATATATTAGGGCTAGTTTTAACTTTGAGGAAAATTTTGTGACTGTAAGAGTTCGTATCGCCCCTAGTCCTACTGGAACTTTACATATTGGTACTGCCAGGACAGCTATTTTTAATTGGTTATTTGCTAATCGTCACAAAGGTAAATTTATTTTACGTATTGAGGATACAGACGAGCAACGTTCTAAGCCTGAGTTTGTTGAAGATATAAAGTCAGGATTAACTTGGTTAGGTTTAAATTGGGATGAAGGACCTTTTTTTCAGACTCAACGTTTGAATTATTACCATAAAACTATTCAAAAATTACTTGATCAAGGTCTTGCATACAGATGCTATTGTACTTTAGAGGAGTTGGAAAATATGAAAGAACTACAAAAATCCAACAATCAAGCACCTAGATATGACAATCGCCATCGTTATCTAACAAAAACACAACAAGAATCTTTTAAGGCAGAAGGAAGAAAATCCGTTATTAGATTGATAATAGATGACGAACAAGAAATTCGTTGGAATGATTTAATTAGAGGACATATGACATGGAAAGGTAGTGATCTTGGCGGAGATATGGTAATTGCTCGTGCTAGAGAAAATTCAGAAGTGCCATTTGGACAACCTCTTTACAACCTTGCTGTGGTAATAGACGATGTAGATATGAACATCAGTCATGTAATTCGCGGAGAAGACCATATAGCAAATACTGCCAAGCAAATTTTACTATATGAGGCATTAGATGAAACAATCCCATACTTCGCACATACACCTCTAATATTAAACCAGGAAGGTCGTAAACTCTCAAAAAGGGATGGAGTTACTTCTATTAATGACTTTCGCGAAATGGGTTTTTTACCCGAGGCTCTTGTTAACTATATGAGTCTTTTAGGATGGACTCTATCTGATAGCACTCAAGAGATTTTTACACTACATGAAATCACAGAAAATTTCGATTTAGAACGTGTTAATAAAGCAGGTGCTAAATTTGATTGGAGTAAATTAGACTGGATTAACAGCCAATACCTTCATAAGATATCAGCACAGGAACTAGTAGATTTATTAATTCCATATTGGGAAAAAAATAATTATCTGATTGACATCGATTTTGATCGTCAATGGCTAGAACGTATAGCTATTTTAATTCAACCTAGTTTAGTTCGTTTAAATGATGTTATAAAAGAGAGTTCTTTTTTCTTTGGAGAAAATATAAATTACGATGACGAAGCAATGCTACATATGAAACAAGAAAGTGTTAAAGATATTCTTGAATTAGCCTTAACAAAAATTGAAGAAAACTCTATCTTAAATGAAGATGATATTAAAAAAATAATTAAGGAAATTGTTAAAACATTTAAAGTAAAAAAAGGACTAGTGATGCGCTCTCTCCGGGCAGGTTTTTCCGGAAAGTTACACGGTCCAGACTTAATTGAGTCTTGGAGAATATTGAATACAAAAGGATGGGATAAAAGCCGTTTAAAGGATTTATTAAATATTCTCTAAATTTGAGGGATAGGAAGGTAATATAAAAAATTTCTTTCTATCTTTCTAATTCACAAGATAGTTAAGTGTATACTAATAAAATATCAGTACATTTTCAAATTACTAAATTATATATTTGACTAAAAAATTTAAATCAGATTTCTTAATTTTGAATAACTTATATAAAAAATAATAGAGAATTTGTAAAATTATATTTTGAAATATTGGTATTTTAATTCAAGATAGCTTAGAGTTTCTCTCATTTTGCTAAAAAATTTTCTATAATTATTACTTAGAATTCTCTCGAATTAATTAATTGAGGCTGCTTTTTTAGCATATGATTTTTCCCTAATCTAATTTTAAAATATATTTAGAGAAGCCTTTTATAATTTTTAAATTATGGTTGAACATAATAATAGAGGTTTGTGTATATTGTGTAATATTAATAAGTAAATCTGTTATCTGATTAGCTTTGAGATCATCTAGTGCAGAGGTGGGCTCATCTAAAAGTAATAACTTAGGCTTCATAATTAAACCTCTGGCAACTCCAATTATTTTCTCTGTCCTAAAGAGAGCTCTAATTCATTACGTTCTAGCCATTTATCTGGAATGAATAATCTAGATTTCCATTCTTCAAGTCTTTGAGTTATTTCAGTTTTTGAAATATTCTGTATTTTTAGAGCATAGCACAAAGCTTCGTGAACATTCATTCCTAACAGTTTGGTTTCTTGAGGTACTAAAACTATTTGCTGGCGTAAATAAGTAATAGGGATTTTTTTTAACGGTCGAGAACAAAAAAAAATTGTTCCAGTAGTTGGTTCTTGTAAACGATTTATTAAACGTAATAGAGTCGTTTTTCCAGATCCAGATGGGCCTATTAATGCTAAACGTTCTCCAGTAACAAGATTAAAGGAAACTTTCTCTAAAAGCTTATTTTTTAAAGAAGGATTATTTAATCCAATGTTAGATAATTGCAACAAAATTTTTCTAGACATCTACAATTGCATTTTGAAAATGTTTAAAAAAAAAAGATATGTTATCTTTTCCACAATATTTATGATGTACTATCTAGCCATCTTAATATCAATTGTAGTACCAGATTTTTTCTGTACTACAATTAATATTAAGACTTTTATTTTATTAATCATACATACTTCTACAAGTAGCTGTAAATTAAACCAAGACGAAATATATTTGTCAAAATTTTAACTTATCAGCTTTTCTTAAAATAGAAATCACTTTTTTTCTAAACTATGTTATGAAATTTTGATAAAAAACAACACTGACAAAAAGCGCAAACCCATATACAGAAAGTATGTAAGTTTTTGTTCAATAATATTTGTTTTCAATCTTGTAATATAACTTTATATAATATAAGTGAACAAACGTCACATATATCAAAGCCATGTTTACGAACAATATTCCCTGGCTAACTGCTCTTATTCTCTTACCTTTGCTTGCTGCCTTTGCTATTCCTCTAATTCCCGATAAAGATGGGAAGACCCTTCGCTCTTATTCATTGGGTGTAAGCTTATTAAACTTTGGTTTAACTATTACTGCGATATCTAGCGGATATGACTTTAGCAAAACTGATCTTCAGTTTTCAGAAAACTATAGCTGGATTCCAAGTATTGGACTTGGTTGGTCTCTAGGTATTGATGGTTTATCAATGCCTTTAATTGTCTTATCAGGACTTATAACAACTGTTGCGTTACTGGCATCCTGGAATGTACAGAAAAAGCCACAGCTTTTTTATTTTCTAATGCTAGTGTTATATAGTGCTCAAATTGGTGTTTTTGCTGCACAAGACGTTTTACTATTTTTCTTTATGTGGGAGCTAGAACTTGTTCCCGTTTACCTGTTGATCTCTATCTGGGGTGGTGAAAAACGATTATATGCAGCTACAAAATTTATCTTGTATACTGCTCTTGCCTCTATCGGAATTTTAATTTCTGCTCTTCTTCTTGCTTTTTATGGTGATAATGTCACCTTCAACATGGCAGAGTTAAGTATGAAAGAAATACCTGTCTCCCTGCAAGTTGTAATATACATGGGTTTCTTAATAGCTTATGCAGTCAAATTACCAATATTTCCTTTTCATACCTGGTTGCCTGATGCACATAGTCAAGCCTCTACCCCAGTATCTATGATATTAGCTGGTGTTCTTTTAAAGATGGGCGGATACGGACTTATTCGTTTTAACATGGAAATGTTACCTAATGCTCACATTATATTTGCTCCTTTATTATTAATTCTGGGAGTTGTAAATGTTGTCTATGGTGCATTTGCAGCATTTGGTCAAACTAACCTTAAGCGCCGTCTTGCCTGTTCTTCATTATCACATATGGGCTTTGTTCTTATTGGTATATCTTCATTTACTGAAGTAGGTATGAATGGAGCGGTGTTCCAGATGGTTTCACATGGTTTAATAGCTGCAGCCTTATTCTTTTTATGTGGTGCTACCTATGAACGTACTCATACTTTGATGATGGACGAGATGGGTGGACTTGCTTTAAAAATGCCTAAAACTTTTGCATTATTCACAACTTCAGCAATGGCTTCTCTAGCTTTACCTGGTATGAGTGGATTTGTGGCAGAGCTTACTATTTTCTTAGGAGTCACTGAAAGCGACGCCTACACCGCAGCATTTAAAACTGTAGCCATATTTCTTACAGCAGTAGGTCTGATTTTAACTCCTATTTATTTATTATCCATGTTAAGAGTTGTTTTTTATGGACAAAGTAATGAAAAGCTGGAGTTAAGTAAGTTTAATTTAGATGCTAAGCCGCGTGAAATATTTATATCAGCTTGCTTAATTCTACCTATTATTATTATGGGCTTATATCCTAAGCTAGCCACAGAAACTTTTGATGCAAAAACTGTAGAAGTGAATTCTAAAGTTCGCTCTGTTTTGCCAATAGTTGTACAAGAAGCAAGACTCCACTATCATCAGGACAATGTGAACAAAAAATTATTTCCTGCAGTATTAATTAATACTAAGATCAATTAATTATGTAAAGATACATTTTTTACGATTTGAGGGGTGGGGCTATTATAATAATAGCCCCACCCCTCAAATCGTAAAAGACTTTTGTAAATTAAAAGCTGAAAATGAAATATATATTGTAAGGTTTAAAATATATATTGAGCAATCAAACTTGTCTAACAAAATTATAGTTTCAATACATGAAAACTAGATATATAATTTAATTTAAGGTTCTCTTGTAAAATCAAAGTTGTTTTTTTACTTGATAAGCTTCTTGCTATAAATACAACTAATATATATATAATAAGATTCTAATGACCAAAATAATCTTAATAAAACAGAATGATATAGTTAACTTGGATATTAGTGTCATCACTAATATTATCGAACCAAAATTAAAAAAAGAAGAGGTTATATCACTTGAACAAACCTTCACCTTTGATATTGAGTATCCCCAACCATCTAGCGATCCTAGAGAACTATCTGAAATTTCTGAAATCCGTTTATGGTTTATTCGTCTAGATGGAATATACCCATGGATACCTTTTATTTTAGATCCCAAAAAAGGAGAATTAGCAAGATATACAGCAATGCTAGTTCCTCATCAGTTCAATAGAGTAAATGGAATCCAGTATAATTCTGAGGCACTAGAAATCTTTGTGATGCATAAGTTATTTATCATATCTGATTGGCTAAAAAAACAAAATATCTATTCTATATTTCGTTTAAAAAATATTGCTCAGTTACTAGGCTATGATGTTGAAGAGAATTTTTTTAAAAAATTGTCTTAATAAAAAAAAGAACACTACACAATATTTTTATCAGATATTTCTTGTAGATGTTCCTTAACTGTTTTTCTCGTTATTGGATGTTTCCAGGTAGACGCTATAGTACAAAGGGGTAGCAAAACGAATTTACGTTTTGTCATTTGAGGATGTGGTATTTGTAAAAAAGGTGTCTCGATAATCAAATGTTCGCATAACAAAATATCTAAATCCAGAGTTCTTGCACCCCATTTTTCATCTCGAACCCTTCCAAATCTTTTTTCAATATTCAATAAAACTTCTAATAATTTTTTAGGATTAATTGGTGAATTTACAATGACACAACCATTGTAATAGATAGGTTGTTTTGGTCCTATTGGAAACGTTTTATAGAAAGGAGAATATGAAGTTAAATCTATATTAGGATACCGAGACAAAAGTATTATTACTTTATCCAAGATAGCACATGAATCTCCTAGATTACTTCCTAAAGCAACTGCATATTCAACCATATTTATTACGTAAAACATCATATAACTACTTTAAATTATTGATTATTAAAATATTTATTTAATCTTCTAATTTATATAGTTCAGTATCTTAAATATCCTTGATAACTTTTAAAAGTTGATTGAAATTATTAAAATTCAGCTTTATTCTTCGAACCTGTAATTTTGTCTGAAATATCTTCTAGTAAAGTATAGAGAACTGGTACAACAATCAAGCTTAATGCAGAAGAAGTAAATAATCCTCCAAGGATCGCTACAGCCATTGGTTGTCTTAATTCAGCTCCAGCACCTAATCCAATCGCGATTGGCAACATTCCTAAGATACTTGAAGCAGTAGTCATTATTATTGGACGTAACCGAACTTCTCCTGTTCTTAAGATAGCATCATGACGACTCATGCCTTGTGCTCTAAGTTGATTAGTGTAGTCCATCAATAGAATGGCGTTTTTGTCTAAAAGTCCTAGCAAAAATATTAGCCCAATTAATGAAATCATTCCAAAATCATTTTGCGTAATTAATAGAGCAAACATTGCTCCAACTATTGATAAAGGTAGAGATAAAAATACTACAAAAGATTCTAAAAAGCGTCCGAAAGTTAAGTATAGGATTATCATCATACATGCGATAGCAAAAAATAAGGTAATAGCAAATTCTTTAAAAATGCTAAGAACTTGAGCAGATGCTCCTTGGATCTCAAAATTAACATTATCAGGTAAAAGTTTCGTGGTTATTTCTTTTACTTTCTTGGTAGTATCTCCTAAGCCTACGCCTTCAAATAAGTTAGCAGTTAAATATATAACTCTAGTTTTTTGAAAGTGTTCAATTAAAGAGTTATGGCTATTAATCGATGATAATTTAATATCTGCTAAACCTGATAAGCTATCTAAACGTCTTTTTAAATCTTGGGCCGTCTTCTCAAGACTTTCTAAGTTATCACTTAATAATGCTATTTTCAAAGGACTATCGTCACCAGTCTCAATAAAGAGAATATCCTCTACACTTATACTTCCTCCTCTTAAAGTTGGAAATTTCCTTCTAAGTTCATTTTGAACCTGACTAGTGCTTAAAGATCTGTTTTCTTTGAGCCTGACGTATATCTTTCCTTTGAGCGGATTACCTTGATAGCCAGCAGTACTATAAACTGATAAGACGTTAGAATTTTCCAAAATGACGCTTTCTAATTTACTAGCAACACGATAATTTTTCCGCAATAGAAAACGTTCGGGAGACTGAGAAAAATCTTGAAATAAAGAAAAATTATTGTTATCTAAGTTTTTATCATGAGCTACTTGTAAACGCTTCGGAATTTTAGGAGATGGCAAATTATAAATTACATTAAACTCTCCTCTATCTAGTTTTGGAATAAAACCTTGAGGAATGAATGGAATTAATGCAATTCCAATTAAAAAACTTACAAGAGCGGCGCTAATAACTATCTTTCTATTACATAAAGACCAATTTAGGAGTCGACGATATTCTTGGGCAAGAAAAAATGGTTTTTTATGAGTATCTAATGATTTTTTTGTTGGTTTTATCCAATATATTGCTAGAACGGGAGATAAAGTACGAGCTACTAACAGAGAAATTAAAACAGCTGCAGAAATAGTAATACCAAAGGGTTTGAAAAATTGTCCTAGGCTTCCCCCAATAAATGCAATGGGAAGAAAAACAGCAGCTAGAGTTAATGTCGAAGATATGACTGTTAACCCAATTTCATCGGTGCCTTTAATTGCTGCTTCACGTGGAGTCATCCCATTATCAATATGACGAGTTATATTTTCTACATCTACAATTGCATCATCAACAATAATACCTATAACAAGAGCTAATCCTAACAAGGTAATTGTTTCTAAATTGAATTTAGCTATAGCTATGACAATGAAAGTTCCCAATAATGATATAGGAATAGCTAAAGCAGTAATTAAAGTTGCTGGAATATTACGTAAACAAAAAAATATAACTAGAACAGCTAGGATAATAGCTCCCATCAATGCTTCTAATGTTGCTTGACTAGCTTCTTCAATATAGTTAGCTTGATTCTCAGCAATAGTTAATCGAATATCAGGTAGTGTTGCACTTAAATTAGTTACTTCTTTTTGAACAGCTGCAGCAACATCCAAAATATTACTATCTGCAGTTTTAACTACTTGAACTGCTAGAATATCTTCTTGGTTAAGCCTAGTTAAAGTTAATAGTTCTGAGTCTAGTGCATCTCTTTCTTCATCTTGAAAGAAACCATCTCCTAGTAGTGAAACTCTTTTAACCCCTGACAAAGATTTAAGCGAAGGAATAATATTTTCTTTTGCAACCGATATTAAATTTTCAACCTCTATAGTCTTACTAGATATTGCATAAGTAACTGCTACAGATTCATTTAAATTAATAGCTTTAACTTCTTCTAAAACTGCATCAGAAGATAAACTTGCCTTTTCTAATGATTTTTTAATAGCTGAAGCTGACTCTTCTAAGCTTGATCCTGCAGGAAAACTAATATTAATTACGGTTTTACCAGGATAAGTGGAAGACATTAATTCTACTTCAGGAATTGAACTTAAAGCAGTTTCTAAAGGATTGGTAAGTTGTTGCTCGGTTTCTAAAGTGGTTTCTAGGGGTATATTTCCACTAACGATAATTACGGGAAAAGAAATTTCAGGAAATAAGGCGTATTTTAGAGAATTAAAGGCGAATATACCTGAAATAGCAATAGTAATTACTATAAACAAGGTGACTTTTGTATATTTAATTGCTATGCGGGAAATGTTTAGGTATTCTCGCCAAGATTTTTTCATAAAAATTCGTACCTTTTTACACCATTTACATAATTAATACATAGTTAAATCATGAGCCTACTTTAAAAGCTAGGCTTTAATAAAGTTTTGGAGTTATTGTTTCTACTAGTAATATTTTTATAGTATCTTTCGAAAATATTTAGTATCTTCTCTATTATCTGAAATTTCAACTATCAAAAAGAATATTATCGAAAATAGCTTGAAAGCAAGTCTCTCCAAATTTAGTTAGAGTTTGTCTAGCTTTACCATCTTTAGCACGATATTTATTGTAAAGTGTAGAGAATGCTTGACTAGAATATTTTTTCTTTAGCGAACGGATAGTACAGTTGCATCCTTCTTTCGCTTCATTTTCATTTAGTCCAGCTTTCTTTGCTTCAGGAACGCATGCTTGATTGTAAAATTGTGTGAATGGGTCAGCAGCGTTTACATTAGAAGAGACAAGTATTGTACTTAATCCTAAAGAGCAACACACCACATTTGTTAATAACTTCTGATTTATATTCATATTGTACATAAGGGCATAACAAGATTATAGATTAATACCTTGCATCCTTGCCTTGCAGTCTATTATTTAATATTATGGTAGTAACACTAACATTATACTGGTTATTTCTACTGTACAACTTGTTTTGACAAAGAAAATGTAGTTTAAGGTTCTTAAGAAAAATTTGAGATTTATATATTATTAATTTCTGTTTTTATTTAATAATCTTTGCTATAGTATAAATATTGTTCGGCGGCATGGCCAAGTGGTAAGGCAGAGGTCTGCAAAATCTTTATCCCCAGTTCGAATCTGGGTGCCGCCTTATTTTATATATTTATAAGTTTTTCGTTCAATTTACTACTCTGAACGAGAGACTTGTAAGTCAACCGAGCTACATACAATTGATAATTACTAGTTAATAAGTAACATTTAATAAGCTTATTACTCGATTTCGTATGTTAAAGTATTAATCCATACCTCAGTTTTCGACTAAAATATCCTTTAACTATTAAAGATTACTAGAATCTAGACTTTCAGCTACTTCTGGAGAAAGAGGTAAATGTAAACCACATTCTTGTTTTAATCCGTGAAAACGAGTGTCTCGTTCATTATTGTCATCTGCTTTCATTGGACGACTTGAATGCCAATCTCCCACACTAACATATCCTTTTTCAAAGTAGGGGTGATATGGAAGTTCATTAACAGTTAAGTAATTATAAACATCACGAGAGTTCCAGTCTAAAATAGGATGTATTTTATATTGTTTCTCTCGTAAAACAATTGTTTCTAGAGATTTGCGGTGTTCTGTTTGTTGACGACGTAAACCAGCTAGCCAAGCCGTAGAATTAAGTTCTTTTAAAGCTCTTTGCATTGGTTCAACTTTACGCATAAAATCATAGCGGTTTAGAGCATTAACATTTTGGTGTTCCCATAATTTACCATAAAGAGCTTCCATTCTTGCTGGAGTAAGAGAAGATTGATAGACTTTTAAATTTAGGTTAAGTCGTTCAGTTAGTTCTTGGGCAAATCGATAAGTTTCTGCAGGAAGGTAACCCGTATCAACCCAAATAACTGAAATATCCGGAACTACTCTAGTAGCTAAATGTAACATTACTGCAGCTTGAATACCGAAACTTGTGCTGATAACTAGCCCATTACCAAAAGTTTCTGCTGCCCACTCTATAACTTGTTGAGCGCTGGCATCTTTTAGTTTATGTTTAACCTCTTCTAAAGATAAATCAGGTCTACCAATTTCTTGAGCATCGGTATTGTAAAGATGTTCAGAAAGCTGCTGATTATTCAGATAAGTATTTACAGAACGGAAATCTGATTTGGACATATGATAATTCTTTTATACATTCAATAATTATGTTTTAAGAAAAGTAACTACAATATAATATAAAATTAGAAGGCAACAGTTAATCTTGTACAATTATATCTTGATTGATTTAGAGTAGATATCTTAATTACAATAATAAAGCAGAATTTAATAATTTATACCGAAAAAAGTTACTAATATAAATTTATACAAACATTTGTTATTTGTGCAAATTTACAAAATTATCAAGTAGATTTTAAATAATTATTCTAAGAATAAAAATCTTCCATAGATATTAAAAATAAAGCATTCTAAAAATAACAGCTACTTTTTATATTTTTGCAGATTCTTAAAAAGCTATTCAAAGATTATTTCTTAATAACTACGAAATGTCTCATTTTTATTCTACTTGTCATGTAATAAAATTGATTTCTATATTAAAGTTTTGTACTCCATAAAATTTTTTGCATAGCAAAGATTTTTCCTAATCTACATGTTGTTTGCTACTGACTTCCTACCAAAAATATAGATATTTTAACAGTCAGAATTATAAGACAGCTTTAGACTTTAATAACTCATAATCACCTGGGGAAAATATTATGAAGTACTTCTAGAAACAAAAAATTTAAATATAATTATTTAGAATATTAAAAAATTAAGTTTAGTAGTTAAATTGATTATTTTCTTTATTTTTATAACTCTTCTCCAGGTTCTAAAATACGTTGAAAAAGATATCCAGTACCTCTCGCTGTTAGTATTAGTTCAGGATTACTTGGATCATCTTCTAACTTTGCTCTTAAACGAGAAATATGAACATCTACTACTCTAGTATCTACGTGGCGTTCTGGAGTATATCCCCATACTTCTTGTAATATTTCTGAGCGAGAGAAAGGTTCACCAGAACGGCTTACTAACAATTCCAATAAACTAAATTCCATTCCTGTTAAACGTATACGCTCATCACCTTTATAAACTTGACGTTTATTTGTATCAATTTTTATCGAGGCAATAGAAATTACCCCAGAATTAGGAATTCCTGGAGTACTGCTTTTCTCTACTCGTCTTAATACAGAACGGATCCTCGCCTCTAACTCTTTTGGTGAAAAAGGTTTAACTACATAATCGTCAGCTCCTAATTCTAGTCCTGTAATACGATCAGCAACATCTCCTAAGGCGGTCAACATTATAATTGGTATATCTGATTCTTTACGTAATTCTTGACATACTCCATAACCATCTAATTTTGGCATCATTACGTCTAAAACGACCAAGTCAGGTACTGTATTATAAAAAATCTCTAAAGCTTCCTCTCCATCAGCAGCTGTTACAACATCATAGCCAATCATAGAGAGACGAGTCTCTAAAATGCGACGTATACTTGCTTCGTCATCAACTACTAGGATTTTCTCTTTATATGTTTCCAATTTTACTCACACTCCCTAATTATTAAGTAAAGTTATCAGCTTCTATTAAGTTAAATAGCTAACTATCAGTTTCAATAAGATTCAGAATATTTTTTTGTTATCCTTGCGTTTAAGTTATTGATTTAGAATATAAGTATAATATAAGTCTAAAAGTAAATATTTTCCTAACACTTTTTATCGTTTTCTCTTTTTTTAAACTATATTCAATTCTTTAATTTTTTTTAATGATTCTACAAATTTAATTATGGTTAAGAAACGAACCGTATATATATGCAGTATGTGTGGGACAGAATCTGTTCAATGGTTTGGTAAATGTGAATCTTGTCAAAGTTACGGAACTCTAGAGGAACAAATTATCGTAATACCAAGCCCTTCTGAAAACATTTTAAGAAGAGAAAAGATATCCTATTCTAGCAAAGAGAATAACCTTCGAAATACGCCAAAACCAAATATTTCAAGTTGTTTTGACGAAATTACGGAAAATGAGAAAATGCAATTTCACTCTGGATATAAGGAATTAGATAGAGTTTTAGGGGGTGGAGTTGTTCCAGGCTCTTTAGTTTTAATTGGTGGTGATCCTGGTATTGGAAAATCAACTTTATTGCTACAAGTAGCTAATAAATTAGCTCAACAATTACCTCGTATTTTATACATTTCTGCAGAAGAGTCAGCACAACAAATTAAGCTACGTGCTTCTCGTTTGATGATGTTAAATACTGAGAAAATAAATAATAAAAATATAGAAAAAAAAGAGCTAGAGAGATGTAATAGTAAAAGTCTTTTTATACTATCAGAAACAAATCTAGAAGAGATTCTTAGAGAACTAGAATCTCTTCAGCCGCAAGTAGCTATTATTGATAGTATTCAAACCTTATATCTTGCAACATTGAACTCAGCTCCTGGTTCTATTTCCCAGGTTAAAGAGTGTACGTCAATCTTGATGCAATTAGCAAAGAGAGATAACATCACTTTATTTATTGTTGGACATGTAACAAAAGAAGGAACCATTGCTGGTCCTAGAGTATTAGAGCATTTAGTGGATACAGTACTATACTTCGAAGGAGATAGATACGCTTCTCATCGTCTTTTAAGATCAGTCAAAAATCGTTTTGGTGCTACTCATGAAATTGGTATTTTTGAAATGATTGAAAGTGGGCTGGTAGAAGTGAAAAATCCCTCAGAATTATTTATGGGAAATCAAAATGAGATGGTACCTGGAACATCTCTCGTTGTTACCTGTGAAGGTACTCGACCCTTAGTTGTCGAATTACAAGCCTTAATCAGTCCAACTAGTTATTCTTCTCCTCGCCGTTCCACAACAGGTATAGAATATAGCCGCCTACAGCAAATATTAGCCGTATTAGAAAAAAGAGTGGGAATTCCTTTGTCTAAATTAGATGTATATGTTTCATCTACAGGGGGTTTAGGTGTTGAAGAGCCTGCAGCAGATCTAGGAATAGCAATCGCTATTGTTGCTAGTGTTAAAGATCAAATAATTATTCCAAATACTATATTAATTGGTGAGATAGGATTAGGTGGGCAAGTTCGTTCGGTACCACAAATAAAACTACGCTTAAAAGAAGCTGTTAAATTAGGCTTTACAAGAGCTATCATTCCAAATGGTAAAAATTATACTTTCAATATTAATTTAGAGATTATCTCTGTAGGAACAGTAATTGATGCTATTAATGCTGCTTTTTTGGGTTAAAAGATTATGAGCAAAGAGTACTGGAATTTTTAAGTACTTTAAATATGCCGTAAATATAGAAAATTATATTTTTGTAGCTTAGTTAAACATCATTAGTCAATATAGAGCAGTGAAGGAAAATATTTTAAAGTTCTAAAATATTTTTCTAATTTCAAAGAATAATAATTCTTGATAAAGTTTTTGAAATAATTGAAATCTCTATTTTTATTATTAACACAAAAAACAGTTTTATAATCGTTTCAAAGTTAGATTAAAATTGCAAGTAATTTTGTACAATTGAATTTTATAGATGAAATAACACTTCATGTTTAACGTATGACATAATCTTTAACTTTTGGGTAAGATATAAATAACTGAAATTTAAAACGTATATCTTATGTTTTCTACATCTACTATATTAACTAAATATGTGTTAAAAGCATTAAGACTTACCTTACCTATTGTTATTAGTATATTTACAATAAAAGTCAGTGAAGATAAGGCCTTCGCTCAAACATCTGCATTACCTACTACTTTAACTGTTCGCTCTGATATTCAAGAAGCAAATTCTGAAACTGGTACTGTGACAGCTAGAGGAAACGTTCAGTTTTTTTATCCTGCTCGTAAACTTCAAGGAACTGCTGCTCAGGCTCAATATTTTAGTCGAGAGCGACGTCTAGTTTTGACGGGTAATGTTTATATTCTTGAAAATGGAAATAGTATAAGATCTGAAAGTATGGTATATCTAATGGATGAAGGACGGTTTATTGCAACTCCAGAGCCAACTCAACAAGTAGAATCAATATATTTAGTTGCTCCAGATTCAGAAACGGCTCCATATTAATCCATTTTTTCAGATGGAAACAACTTTTCTAAACTTCTGATTCTTGAAATTTTTTTATGACACTGATTTTAGAGAATATACACAAAACTTATGGAAAGCGGAATATTGTCAATCGGGTTAGCATTAGAGTAGCACCTGGTGAAATTGTCGGATTACTTGGTCCTAATGGTGCGGGTAAGACTACTACTTTTTATATAGCAACAGGTTTAATTAAACCTGACAAAGGAAAAGTCTGGTTATATCAACAAGATGTTACCTGTTTACCTTTGCATAAGAGAGCTCGTTTGGGTATTGGCTATATGACCCAACAACCTAGTATTTTTAGATATCTTACTGTTCAAGAAAATATTCAAGTTGCCCTCGAACAAACAAATATTACTTTCAAACAAAGAGCACAACGTCTTAATGGTTTACTTAAAGAGTTTCGTTTAGAAAAAATTGCTCATACAAAAGGATCTCAAATATCAGGAGGAGAGAGACGTAGAACAGAGTTAGCACGTTCTTTAGCCATGGGGAAAAAAGGGCCAGACTTTTTATTATTAGACGAACCTTTTGCCGGAGTCGATCCTATTGCTGTTTCAGAAATCCAAGTCATGATTGCTCAGTTACAAGAACGTAAAATGGGAATCCTTATTACCGATCATAACGTACGCGAAACTCTTGCTATAACTAATCGAGCTTATATCATGCGTGATGGTCAAATCCTAGCAGCTGGAAGTGCTGAAGAGCTATATAGTAATTCTTTAGTACGACAATATTACTTAGGAGAAAACTTCCAAATCTAAAATCATATAGACATTATAGATATTGGTCAAGTAAATTACCTTAAAATCAGAATGAGAATAAAGATTCCTAGCTTATCAGTTGTAGATCGTTATTTATTTTTAGAGCTATTATCACCTTTCCTCTTTGGAATGGGAATTTTCACTTCCTTAGGCTTATCTATTGGAACTTTGTTTGATTTAGTACGCCGAGTAACAGAGTCAGGATTAGTTTTAACAGTTGCCTTTCAGATTTTATTGTTAAAAATTCCAGGATTTTTAAGTTTGGCTTTTCCTATGGCTATACTATTAGCAGCTTTAATGGCGTATAGTCGCTTGTCTAGTGATAGTGAAATTATCGCTTTACGTAGTTTAGGCATAGGAATATATCGTCTAGTAGTTCCTGTAGTCATTTTCGGTTTCATAGTAACAGGATGTGCATTCATCGTTAATGACTGGATAGCTCCTGCTGCAACTCATAAAGCAGCCATAATATTAGAAGAAGCTGTTAATCAGAAACGTCCTGATTTTAAAAGACATAATATTGTTTATCCAGAATATAAAACCATTAAGGGAAAAAATGGTCAAGAATCTAATATCTTGACTCGGTTATTTCATGCTGAAGAATATAATGGTGAAGAGATGAAAGGTTTAACTATCTTAGACAGAACACAAGAAGGTGTTAATCAAATTGTTACCTCTGAGTCTGCAACTTGGAATATTTCAAGTAATACCTGGGACTTCTTTAACGGCACCATTTATCTTATTGCTCCAGACGGTTCATACCGTAACATTGTACGTTTCCAGCATCAGCAACTAGCATTACCCAAAGCTCCCTTAGATCTAGCAGGTCGCAGACAAAATTTTACTGAAATGACTATATCAGAAACTAAAGAATATCTTAAAGCAGTTCAATTTAGTGGAAATGAGAAACGTATCAGAAAAGTTAAAGTACGCCTACAGGAGAAATATGCTATGCCCTTTGTTTGTTTAATTTTTGGCTTAGTTGGTGCTTCTGTTGGAGTAAGGCCCCAAAATACTAATAGAGCAACTAGTTTTGGCGTATGTGTAGGGCTAATTTTTGGATATTATATCCTTGCTTTTATGAGTACTTCATTAGGTATTTGGGGTATTCTCACTCCATTCTTAGGAGCTTGGTTACCTAATATTCTGGGATTAGGTGCAGGTAGTTTGTTATTAGCTCAATCAGCAAGTCTAAAATAATTAATATGTCACAAAAACTAATACTAAATATTGGGTGGTTATATCCTAATTTAATGAGTACATATGGTGATAGGGGGAATGTCATTTGTTTACAAAGACGTAGCCAATGGAGAAATATACTGGTTAATATTATTCCTCTTGACCAAAAAGTTGATGCATCTTGTTTTTCCAAAATTGATATAGTTGTTGGCGGAGGAGCTCAAGACCGCCAACAAGAAATTGTCATGAGAGATCTGAAAGGAGCTAAAGCAGAAATGTTAAAATTTAAGTTAGATAAGGGTACTCCTGGTGTTTTTACTTGTGCCTCTCCTCAACTTTTAGGTCATTACTATGAATCTGCTTCTGGTCAACGTATCAATGGATTAGGTTTACTGGATATAGTTACGAAGCATTCTGGATCAAATATATCCCGATGTGTTGGCAATATGGTATTTCAGATTACAGCATCTCCTTTAGCAGAGGAAATCAAACAAATGTCAGGTGAAAATCCTTTTGTTATAGGTTTTGAAAATCATGGTGGACGCACTTATTTAGGTAATGTTCAGTCCTTAGGAAAAATAATATTAGGATATGGAAATAATGGAGAAGATGGATGTGAAGGAGTTTTTTATCGGCATGCTATTGCAACTTATTCGCATGGTCCATTATTAGCAAAAAATTCATTTATTACTGATTGGTTGATAAAAACAGCATTAAAAGAAAAGTACCAAGAAGATATAACTCTCATAAATATTGATGATAATTTAGAAAAACAAGCAAGAAAGACTATTTTAAAAAAATTGAAATTATTTTCTAGTATATAAAAACAAGTTTTATTAGTTAATATAAACTTGAATTGAAAATAAGAAAGTGAATGAGAATTTAAAGTTCAACTTTTGTTTTATTCTTAATATAGAGTTTTATAAAGATTCTTTTCGAAGTATTTGTTACCAGAACAGTTTAGATATAAATTGCAAGAATCAGAAATAGCAAAAATTATCCTATTTTTAGTTAACATAAGCTTATTCCCTTATTAGGAGAACATATGAATATCGCAGTAGTAGGCTTAAGTCATAAAACTGCTCCAGTTGAAGTTCGAGAAAAATTAAGTATTCAAGAAACTAAGGTTGAAGAAGCAATAATTCATTTACGAAGCTATCCGCATATAGAAGAAATAGCCGTTATTAGTACCTGTAATCGTTTAGAAGTTTATGCAGTATTAACTGATACAGAAAAAGGAGTTATTGAAATTATTCAATTTCTTTCTGAAACTAGTCGTATACCCTTGGGATATCTCAGGCGTCATCTTTTTATATTACTTTATCAAGATGCAGTACGTCATCTATTTAGAGTTGCTGCAGGATTAGAAAGTTTGGTTTTGGGAGAAGGACAAATATTAGCTCAAGTGAAGACTACGTATAAATTAGCTCAAAAATATAAGGGAATCGGTAGATTATTAGATCGTTTGTTTAAACAAGCAATTACTGCTGGCAAAAGAGTTCGTAGCCAAACAAACATAGGAACTGGAGCCGTATCAATAAGTTCTGCTGCAGTAGAACTATCTATAACTAAAGTCAATGATTTAACAGATAAACAAATTACAGTTGTTGGTGCAGGAAAAATGGCACGCCTATTGGTTAAGCATCTTTTAGCCAAAGGTGCAGTCTCTATTAATGTTGTTAATCGTTCTAGGGTTCGAGCAGAAGAGTTGGCAAAAAAGTTTCCTACAGCTCAGCTAACCTTAGTTCCTTTTGAAGAAATGATGACAGCTGTAAAAAATTCACATATTATTTTTACTAGTACCGCAGCTAGTCAACCAATTTTACATCGAGAAAATCTTCGAGAAGTTGTATCTACACAAGAAAAATTAATGCTGTTTGATATTTCTGTTCCTCGAAATGTAGCGACAAATGTACAGGAAATGGATCTTGTAGAAGTTTATAATGTAGATGACTTAAAGGCAGTAGTGGCAAAAAATCACTCTAGCCGTCGCCAGATAGCGTTAGAAGCGGAAAAATTATTGGAAGAAGAATTAGCGACTTTTGAATTATGGTGGCATTCTTTAGAAGCAGTTCCAACAATTAGTTGTTTAAGAACTAAAATTGAAGGTATCAGAGAACAAGAACTAGAAAAAGCTCTATCTAGATTAGGGGTTGAATTTGCAGAAAAACACCAAGAAGTAGTTGAAGCTTTAACAAGAGGAATTGTAAATAAAATTCTACATGAGCCTATGGTTCAGCTACGCGCACAACAAGATATTGAAGCTCGACAAAGATGTTTACAATCTTTGCAAATGTTATTTGATCTAGAAATTGAAATAGAAAAGCAATTTAGTTAAATATAATTATTTAATATTTAACTAAATTAATGTTTTATATAATTTTTTTGTTTATATATAGTGGGCAAAATCGCTAAATAGTATTTATTTTAACTAACGCAATTCTTATCTTATTTTAAGCCTAATTCTCGTTTCAAAAGACTAATAAAATCTTCTAGGATAACATTCTGAACATATTAATTTAGGGGGATAAAGTAAATCATCTCTTACTAATAGAATAGCTCTTTTAACTACAGAATAACTGGCTAAATCACTAATAATTTTGTTTGTGCTGAGTTCACTAAAATTGATAATTGATGTTAACTATTAACCTGGGCTGAAATTAACAATAAATCATTACCTCTCAGGCTGCGAATCCAGATTTCTGCTACTCTGATTATTCCAATATTTACACTAACAATTCCTAAACGAGTACTTTTTTTGGAGTCTTTCTAATAACTTCAATCTCTTTAGTATGATCATAAATATCAATGGAAAGCACACAGGTTTTATAGACTGAAGTAATAGTTTCCACTTCTAGGGTCGAATTGTCGACTAGTTACTATACAGAAAGCATTTGAGCTAATTGTTCTATAGGTACTAAGAAAATGGGAATATTAAGAGCGCTCTTTAATTCTTGCAGTACTAGTTTTCTTGTGCTTATATCTTGATCTGGTACTATAACTATAATTTGTATACTGCAAAGTGCATATCAATAAAGTGCATATCAATTCAAAACTTCTAAAAATAGCTCTTGAATTTCAAAGAAAGTCAATCCTTTAAATTTTTATGAATTAATGCGATCGCATTAAGGTATTTGATGAACTGAGGGTAATTAGATAAAATAAATTGTGATCCATAGCTATTGTCTTTATATATATATCAGAACCTATTGCCAATTCTACAAGTCAATTTCTTCAAGTTGTTTATATTAATTTGACAACATTTTGTTTTAAACAATTCTTCTATAGTTAGTTGTTTTACGAATTAAATACCATTATTTTTACTAGCTAACTAAATTATAAAAATATTTTGTAGTTCAAAACAAGAGGTTGTAATATTGTAATTTTTACGAAACGAAGAAATTAATATCTATTAACATTACTAGGTTTATTTAATTTTTATTAAAGTGAAAACAAAGTGTAGTACATCAATTCAATTTATGTACTACACTTTGTTTTCTTCGGAAAAACGTCTTTTTTTTGCATATAATTGAATAGATATCATCATTAAAATTACTAATAATACGAGTAATAAGGTAACAAAGTTAAGCGGCAAGTTATTTTTAAATATAACCAATAAAACTATAGAAACTAGTAGAATGGTAGGAGCCTCATTGAGCATCCTAAATTGTTTACCTGTCCAGAGACAAGTATCTTGTTCTAATTGTTTTATTATTTTTCCGCAATAATAATGATAAATCAAAAGTAGTCCAACAAATAGCAACTTAACATGTAGCCACCAAGATTGTAAGACAGTTTTATCTGTAGAGACTATCCCTATTGCCATTACCAATGTTACCAGCATACCTGGAGTTGTAATTATATTATAGAGACGCTTCTCCATTAACATATATTGAGTTTTAAGAATAGTTTTTTTCGGTTCTTGTTCTTCATTAGCTTCAGCGTGATATACAAATAGACGTACTAAATAAAATAATCCAGCAAACCAAACTACAACACCAATTATATGAAAAGCTTTAAACCAATAATATTCCATAATTTTCTAAAAAATAATTGTTTCAGGAAAGGTATCATTTGTTCTTTAACTACTTGCTAAAGATCTTCAATGAGAATTAAAAAATTTTGTTTTGTTAATATGATAAATTATAAATTACCATAGAAATGTTAAATATAAATAATAAGAATAGAACTTAAACTTATAATGCATCTAAATACTAGCGCACTAGCCCTTTTAAGAATCTAAAAATTACATCAATTTTAATCTAATTAATTGCCAATTAATTAGTAAACGATATAAATAAGATCACAAAACAACTCAAATGGAAAATAATAGTTTTCGAAAAAGAGAATCTATTCTAAGCTTTATACTATATCATCTCTTGAAAATATTGATAGTTAATCCTCTTTTCTTGACTTATTTTCGTGGAAGAATATATGGGCAAGAAAATATTCCTAAGGGGAAGTCAGTTATTATAGTAAGTAATCATTCTAGTTATTTTGATCCACCTCTTCTATCTTCATGTATAAACCGACCCGTAGCTTTTATGGCTAAAGAAGAATTATTTAAAGTTCCTGTGTTAGCACAAGCAATGCGTTTATATGGAGCTTATCCCGTCAAAAGAGAGACTGGTGATCGTGGTGCAATTAAATCAGCATTGAATGCACTAAGGGACGGTTGGTTAGTTGGTATTTTTATACAAGGAACTCGTACTTATGATGGGAATATTAATCATCCAAAATTAGGAGCAGCAATGATTGCCAGCAAAACTCAAACCCTCCTATTGCCTGTATCTTTATGGGGAACTAATAAAGTTTTAAGGAAAGGTTCTTATTTTCCTATGCCTGTACCTATAACTATCCGTATTGGAAAACCTATAAATCCACCCCAATCAAATAAGCGTCAAGAACTGAAAGAAGTTACTCAAGAATGTGCTACTCGAATTAACTATTTAAATAGTTTAGGGCGCTAATACTAGCTACTAGTATAGTCAATGTTCAATTTTTTTATTAAAGTGATAAATCTTATATTAGATCAATAATATTTGATGAGGAAAATCAATAAAAGCAATATGAGTCAAAATTTAAAGAAAGAAGAACTTAAACAATCTAATTTTACAGATGTTTACACAGTCCTAATTTAAAAATTAATTCTATAGCAATTAAGATAGAAACTATTGAACTAGTGCTCCATAAAGATAGCTTTAGTATAACTATGTTATTTTAATATTTTTATTAAAATAATACGCATTTTTCAGATATAAGAAGAAGACATTAATCTCAAAATATTATTAAAAAATAATAATATTACCAAAATACTTCATGGTAGGAATAAGTTTTTTAATGTTGTACATTTGAATCAGAATATAAAGACAATTTATTGTTTGTATAAAAATAGCCAGTAAGCTATGATAGTTGACTAAAATTCTTACAGTTCTGATTTAGAAAATAATTTTAACTTATTAGAAATATAACTAATTTATGTGACTAGTCATATAAATTATTTGATTGAAATAAAATAATGCTTAATTGTTATGCTAAGAAAATAACATAGATAAAAACTAGTTGAGAAATGTATAAATTGTATCTGAACATTTACATTATTATATTTAATATGTTTTCTAAATTAATATTTGCTTGAGACTATACTTTTATCTAGAAATATAATAATTAAGCAACATATTGTTTTTTAGTACTTCTCTTTCAAAGATATACAATTTTGAGATACTTGAATAGTGATAAACATATATATAAAATTTGATTACTCTTAGATACAATAAATATGTTAAAAACTTAAGTAGTATATCCAAATGAGGCAAATCTTTGCGTGGTTTATCAGTGGCTTAACAACAGTTTTCATAGTTGTTGCACCTTGCTGGGGTCTAAATAAATCAGTAAGAAAATTAGGGATTTATGCTGATTATTTACATAAAAAACCATATAATTTAACTGGGCAAAAAATTGCTATCGGGCAGGTAGAAATTGGACGACCAGGAAGATTTGGTTTTGATAAAATTGTGGCTTGGAATCCTAATTTTCAATTAGCAGGGATTTATTATCAAAATAAAGCTGTTAAAGCAAATAGTAATTTAGATAATCATGCTGCAATGGTTGCAGCTGTAATGATAAGTAAAGATAAAAAACTACGCGGAGTTGCCCCTAATGCAAAGTTGTATGCTTCAGCCGTAGGGGCCTTGAAAGGCAGTGGTCAGCCTCAAGAATGCCTCACCAGTCAACATATAGCGCAACAAAACGGGGGAGATTTAAGGGCGATTAATTTTAGTTTTGGCGAATCTTTGGAACAAGATCATCATAAAGATTACAAATTAGATGGTAGTTCTCTCTTAACACAATGTATCGATTGGTCATCACGGGTACATGACACATTATATGTAATTGCTGGTAATCAGGGCCAGGGAGGAATTCCTATTCCGACAGATCACTACAATGGTATTACTACTGCTTATACAACTAAACAAAAAGGTGTCTATACAAAAATTGATTTTACTAACTTAAGTGCTCTTCCTGTAGGTATTGGACGTAGCTTGATCAAAAAGGAAATTAACTTTGGTAAAAGAAGAGCTATTAATTTATTAGCTCCAGGAGGAAAGGTTTCAATTTACGATCTTTCAGGTATTATTCAAAAAGTTAGTGGGACTAGTTTTGCAGCACCTCATATTACTGGATCTATCGCTTTATTACAAGAATTTGGTGATCGCCAATTAAAATATAAAAAATCTAATTGGAGTTTAGATTCTCGTCGTCATGAAGTTAGTAAGGCTGTGTTATTAAATTCTGCAGATAAACTACAAGATAATGGTAATGGCTATTTATTAAATATGACGAGAACTATATTAAGTAAATCACACTACAGTTGGTTACAATCTGAAGCTTATCATAATCCTGAAATTCCTGTTGATATACAAATGGGTATAGGGCAGCTCAACGTTTTACGGGCTTACCAACAATTTAGTGCTGGACAGTGGAAGCCAAATAATCTTGTACCACCTATAGGATGGGATTATGGTAATGTTACCCAAAATAATAGCCAGGATTATAGTATTTCAAAACCTTTACATAGCAATACTTATATCTCTATTACTCTAGTATGGGATCGCTTGACAGAACTGAATGATAAGAATGCAAACCAAAAATATGATTTAGGAGAAAGCTTTAATAATCGCGGATTAAACAATCTTGATATTTTTTTAATGCCTACAAAAACTAATAATATATCTCAAAGTGTTTGTGCTTCTATTAGCCGGGTTGATAATTTAGAACATATTTTTTGTACTATTCCAAAAACAGATCACTACAAAATACGAGTACAGTATACAAATCAAGTTAATAAGCCACATCAATCATATGCTTTAGCTTGGTGGAGTGTATCGAATTAAAAAATGATTATATAGCTAATATTTAGATCTCAAAAACTATAAGAACACTATTGATTATAAGAATAACTAATTTATCATAATTAATTATTTTAATTATGATAAATTAGTTATTATCGACTATGAGTAAGAGAGATAATCCTTGGCAAGAATACGTATTCGTCAACACGTCAATCCATTAAGCATAAAATATAAAAAAAATATATTTCTACCCAGCTGGGATGAAATATATATTAATACGAATAACCCTCTACATTTGGACATAGGATGTGCAAGAGGTAAGTTTTTATTGAAAATGGCCCTTCTTTACCCAGATATTAATTTTTTAGGAATAGAAATTCGAGAATCCTTAGTTATAGAAGCTAATGAAAACTGTAATCGTCTTAAACTGTCTAACTTATACTTTTTGTTTTGTAATATCAATACGCATATTGAGCCGCTATTACAATCTTTTCAGCCAGGAATATTAAATTGTGTTAGTATTCAATTTCCTGATCCTTGGTTTAAGCGTAGCCATCAAAAAAGACGAGTGGCGCAAGCTGATTTAGTATGTACAGTTAGTAATAACTTAAGTAAAAATGGATATATTTTTCTACAATCAGATATTCAATCAATAACTAGGGAAATGGAAGGAGAGTTTATGAAAAATTCAGCTTTGTATGAGCATTACGAAAGAACTGGTTTGACAGCTAATTACTTCACTATTTTAACAGAGAGAGAAGCCGCAACACTGAATAAAAGTAAATCAGTTTATAGAACTCTATTACAACCAGCACATAACTATAATTAAAAAGGTAAGATACTAAATATTATTTTTTACACTAATAAAAGTAATATTTATCTATAAGTTAAAGATATAGTAACTCTATCTCTTTATTATTAAGCTGGTTAAAAATAGCGAATCTAGTTTATAGTATCTAAGGATATTGATATTTAATAATATTTCATCGTAAAGACTAAAATAGTGCAAGTGGATAAAGATAAATACATCTCCAAACTTTCAAAAGCTGAACAACTAGAAATAGAGCAAAAAAAGAATGTTATTCTTCTAGTAGAAAATCTAATGGAACGAGAAGAAATAACAATTAAAATGATAATTGACTGCCTCTATGATGTTGGCTCTGTAAATTTTGTTGACAAAAAATTTAGATTGCCTTCTGCAAATAAAATACTAAAAGTTATAGCTAGGCTGTCTAAGCCTAGCTTCAGAACCATAGCTTTTTATTGGGGTAAGAAAATAGCACCTGAATTAATTACTGATTGGTTACTACAAAAAATAAAATTTTAAATCTTAATTATGAATATCTTTTATCCAATTCATAATGATACTAAAAATATTTAAGAATTCTTAGGTTGTAGGGTATGTAATATTTATACATATATAATTATATTAAAAGAATGATTTTTAAAGAAGATAATATAATGAATAATTAAATTTTATTTTGATAAAGTAAGAGACTTCTAATTTTATTTAATTTTTTGTAAATATCTTATAAGATATATAAGCTACTCGACATCTCTTAACTAAGATATCTAGTTATAGCACTGTACTAGAACTCTAAAAAAATGAATTCTATTCTTTCTTTGTTTGCACTTACTTTTATACTTACTAGCAAAAGTTTAACACTGTTGGGTAAAGATATTAGAATCCAGAAACAGTTTGAAATATTAACTTCTATAACTGAAAATTCAACTAGCGTAATTGCCTCTAGAAAAGATGAATTTATGGCTAGTCATATTATTCTTAACCTAAAAGAACGTCATATCTATGTTTATCAAAATAGCGAAGTTATAGCAAATTATAAAGTAGCTATTGGTAAAGAAGGATGGGAAACCCCCAAGGGTAATTTTTCTGTAATGCAAATGGTAGAGAATCCTCAATGGAAAAATCCATGGAATGGAAGGATTAGTGCTGCTGGTCCCAATAGTCCTTTAGGAGAACGATGGATAGCTTTTAGTCGACAAGATGGCAAATACGTTGGATTTCATGGAACTTCAGGAGAACATTCTATGGGAAAAGCTGTTTCTCATGGATGTGTAAGAATGAGAAACAAAGATGTTAAAGAATTATATGGACTTGTGGGCCTAGGAGTACCTGTTGTTGTTCAATAAAATTATATTTAGTATCTAGTTATAGACTTAGATGCTAAACAATAACTTTATATTAATATTTTTATGACAAGCTCCGTAAAATCTCCTTATACAAAAGAACAAATTTCTATCTGGTTAAGAGGTTTATTGACTATTGCTTGGTGTGATGGACGGTATGATCCTCGAGAAAAAAAAATAATTGCAGATTTGACACAAAATTTAGCTGTTAATCATCTTGATAAAATATCTTATGGGTCTTTTGATAAATCAGTTACGATACAAGAGTTATCAACATCTTTTGGATATAATTCTAATGTTGGAGAAAATTTTTTAAGAACAGCTGTAATTGTTGCTATTGCTGATGGTATTTATTCTAGAATTGAAGCAGATTTATTAAATGAATATAGTAGAGCCTTAGGTTTAAAAATTGATGCTTTGGAATATTTAAAATATACTTTGTGCGAGTTTAAGATTAGTAATGTAAATTTATTACATACTCAGGATGCAAGTATAAGTTCTAGGAATAGTGTTTTGAAGCCTAATGTCCTACAACCTGTTAAAAATTGGTTAGATGAGTTTAATTTTAAGGATCCTAGACTAGCACGTTTTATTTGTAAAATGATACCTTCCCAATGTCCTTTTGAAAAAGATGTTAAGTTATTTAGTCATAAAGTCATATACATTCCTCCTTTGTGTAAGTTAAATCCTTTATACGAACAATTAGTAAGACTCAGATTTCGTGCATTGTGTTATTTGGTTAATGAATGTCAAGAAGACGTTTCTAGTTTCACTTAATCGTTATGTATCTAAGTAGTTATAAAAAAAATTAGAGAAAGAAAAATATATTTTTCTTTCTCTAATAAACAAAAACATCTGATTTTAATATTTAAATATTGGAATAAATACTATTGCGTAAAATCGTATAACCTTTAATTAGCTCCTTGATCCCTTTTCCTAAAGACCAATCAGGACTAAAACCTGTATCTAAAATACGTTTATTAGAAACAATGTAATCTCTTTTGTCTGGATCCTCTCCTATTGGAGCTTCTAGATAAGTAAAATTTGGTAAATATTTTTTAATTTCGAAACATAATTCTAATTTTGACAAATTAGCATCTTCTAAACCTACATTGTAAGGCTTGCCTTTCATATGTTCAAAATTTTCAATTCCATGAACAAAAACTTTAGCTACATCTCTAATATGGATATAATTACGCTTAAAGTGTCCTTCAAAAATTACAACTGCACGATCATAAAAAGCACGATAAACAAAATCGTTTACTAGTAAATCCATACGCATTCTTGGAGACATACCAAAAACAGTTGCTAAACGAAATGTAATGCTATTCTCTCTTTCTAAAACTGATCTTTCCGCATCAACCTTAGTAGTACCATAGAGAGATATCGGACGTAAAGGAGATTCTTCAGTACAAAATTTACCTGCCTCGCCTATACCATAGCCACTATTAGTTACAGGCATTAAAATTCTTTGTTGTTTACTAGCTAAATCACAAATTAATTTAACTGCTTCATAGTTAATAGTACGTGTACCAATATTATCTCTATTACAAAGTGGTGCTCCAACTAGGGCAGCTAAAGGAATTATCGCATCAGAATTTTTAAGTAAATTTTTTATCAAAGATTCATCACGACAATCACCACGTACAACATGAAACTTATCGTATTGACAACAATCGGCTAGGCTATTCTGTCCAAACATAAAGTTATCCAATACTGTAACTTCATAGCCTTTTGCCAATAATATTGGAGTCAAAACTGAGCCAATATATCCAGCTCCGCCAGTAATTAAAATCTTCATAGATATTCTATAATCCTATATCTTTTATTTAAACAGAAGCTAAATATTGATGAATAGTTTCATCGGTACTTCCTATATATTCAACTTTTCCTCGATTGATCCATATAGCTTTATCGCAGGATTGCTGAATAAAGTCTAAGCTATGAGAGACAACTAGAATAGTTGTATGATGTCCCCATAGTTTATCCATTCTTTCTTTACATTTATGCTTAAAATTTTCATCACCGACAGACAAAACTTCATCTAAAATTAAAATGTCTGGTTCAACATCTGTGGCGATTGCAAAGCCAAGACGAGCTGTCATTCCGGAGGAAAGAGATTTAACAGGTGCCAATCTATAATCAGTTAAGTCAGCAAAATCTAAAATTGTGTCAACACGATTTTTCATGTCTTGGCGCGAAAAACCTAGCATCACACCATACAGAACGATGTTATCGGCAACAGAAAGCTCTCCATCGAGCCCTGCTCCTAGTTCAATCAAAGGGGCTATTTTACCTTTTACACGAATCTGTCCTGATGTAGGAGCTAAAATACCAGTAATAACTTTAAGTAAAGTAGATTTACCTGAACCATTTGCTCCTATAATACCAATCTTTTCCCCAACATTAACTGTTAAATTAATATTATCAAGAATTAATTTTCTTGACGGTTGACGATATTTTCCTTCTAAAAATGAGAGAATAGTTCTCTTTAAATCATAAGAAAATTCCTCTTGAGTTCTACGCCATAGAGAGACTTGATTGATTCTAATTGCTTCTATCATTTAATTTTCTAAAGCAAATCCATAAAGTTTTTTTGCCAGGAGCGAAAATAGATCCAACCTAGCACTAATAAAATAATACCGTTCAAAAATGAATGTAAGACCAGCAACATATCAGGCAAAGCTCCTGAAAGTGATATCTGGCGAATACTTTCAATAATTGGAATTAATGGATTAAAAAATAAAAAAGGTTTTACAGCAGATGGAACAATCTCTGCTGGGTAAAAAACTGGAGAACTAATCCAAAGTACAAAACAAACCAATTCGTAAAAATAGGGTAAGTCTCGAAAAAATACATATAGTGCACTGACCAGAAATCCTACACCAGTACATACTAAACTTAAAGCTATTAGTGGAAACAAAAGAGCTAATACATTTATAGGATTCCTGGACATTATTAAAGTAACAACAGCTAATAATGGTAATGAACCCACGATAAATTGAAATATGTTAGCTACAATCATTGCAACTGGAAAAACAGTTACAGGAAGATGAACTTTATTCAAAAGTGCTCCATTGCCCACTACGCTAGACAATGCTTGACTCGTAGATGACGAGAAAAAGTTAATAACAATTAAACCTGTGAAAGCGGCCAGAATATATCTAAAGGTAGAATCTTGATAATATTCACCGAAAGCTGTTCCAAAGATTGCTGCATATAATCCCGTCATAATTAATGGGTTTAATAATGACCAATAAACTCCTAAAAACGAGCCTCGATAGCGTCCCTTTAAATTTCGTTCTACCAATATTTGTACTAGCTCTAGGTATCGCCTTGTTGACGATACATCTTTACCAAGCTTATTAATAATCTTACTAGAGATACTATCTCTGATATGGAGTAGACTGGCTTTTAGCGATGTCATAATTAGGTATCAGTACCTACAAATCTAGAAATTAATAGCATAATGTACTAAATGTCAGGTACTCTTCTCAAATTGTTCCCAACTATGCTAACAAAATTTTATCCACGAAGATGGGCCAGATTCAGCTAAACTTATGAGTGATTAACTAATGCAATCAGTATACTTAATATGGAAATTGGTCAAAAAGTCAAAGTAATTCATCTTAGAGACCGCGTCTCTGGAGAAATTGTCAACAAACTAGGAAAAGAAGGTGTCATTAAAAACTTCAAAATGACTGATGGAAGTGGAATTGGTGCAATTGTAGAGTTTGCTGATAAGACCACTACCTGGTTTTTTGGTGAAGAGCTTAAACCTGTTGAATAATAACTAAAATAACTTCTATTTATGGCTTTAATTTTAACCTTTTTAGGGAAAAGTGCTAGCGGTTGTTCCACTGTAGCTATAGCTACAGCAAAAAAACTAGCTGCTTCTGGATCGCGTGTCTTGTTAGTATCCCAAGATTCAACTCCATCTTTTGATGCTTTATTAAATATGCCTGCACAATCTTTTCCGACAGAAATAGAGCCTAATTTTGAATTGGTAAATCTAAAATCAAGTCAACTTTTATCAGAAATCTGGACCGAATTTAAAGATTTAGAGGCTAAATATTTAAAGTTTCCGACTTTTAAGAGTATCTATGGACAAGAACTGGGAATCCTACCAGGTATGGATGAAGCACTAGCACTTAATGCTCTAAGAAAATATCAAGAAGGGGGTACTTATGACGTTATCATCTATGATGGTAATAATACTTTTCATACACTACGAATGTTTGGTATTCCTGGAATCTTAAATTGGTATTTAGAAAGATTTCGTCAAATATTTACTGAATCTGATCTAGGAAAAACTTTAGTACCACTTATTCAGCCATTGATTAGTACTATTTTAAATACTTCATGGACTTTAGATGATCTTGATAAAGTTTCTAGCGACAATATATTACAAGAAGGTAATGTAGCTCTAAAAGATAGCAATCGTGTTGCTGCTTATTTAATAACAACTGAAGATAAAGCAGCAATTGCTACTGCTAAATATTTTTGGGGTGGAGCATATCAAGTAGGTTTATCTGTTAAAGGTGTAATTATTAATCAAAGTTCAGAATTATCTGTAGGTAAATATTTTGATTTCGGACAATTAGAGTCATTTTCTTTGCCTAAGAAAGTTGGAAATAATTGGAAACCTTTGATAGAAGCCTTGCCAGACTTCTTAGATAAATCGAGTACTCCTTTATCTATTAATATTGATACTGCTACTAGTCAAATCAAAATATTTTTACCTGGTTTTGAAAAAAAACAAGTAAAATTGACCCAGTCTGTTTCAGAGCTTACTATTGAAGCCGGAGATCAAAGACGTAAAATTTATTTACCCAACTCTTTGACAGGTAAAGTAGTAAAATCTGCAAAGTTCCGAAATAATTACCTGGTTGTATCTTTATGATATTGATTTGTTAAAGCCATATTTTATAGGGATTAGCTATGCTAGTCCCTATAAAGTTTAAATATAAAAAATATTAACTTTTTAGTTACTTATGTAATGGACAGTTAGAGGTTAACTTATTAAGAAAGGAATCGTTATCAAAGTAATGCTCTACAGAAATAATTTTTAAATCATCCGTAACTTGAGCAACACTCATACCTATAATTTCGACTGTTTTTCCTGTAGGTTGATAATCTTTATAAGTTCCGTTAAACTCACCCCAATGTCTCCATTTAAAAGCAATGTTCGGAGGACCAGACAAAACCTCTGTTACTTCCCAGAGAAATCCATTCTTAAAAGCTTTATGAAATAATTCATTTGATGAATTTAAATTATTAGGGTCATATTTTTGACTTTTTTTAATAAAAAGATTGTAAGTTCCCTTCTCTGCAACATCTTTTGCAGTATATATAGGGCCTCCGTTGCTACTCATTTGAAATTTATCGGTAACAATTGATAGCCATTGGCGAACATCTTCTTTATGAGAAGCTTCCATTTCAAATGTTCTTACTAAATTTTGTGTAATCTCCTCTAATGATCCTGGAGTATGATTGTGCTGACTTTGGCTTCTTAGAAACTGATTTGTATAAGAATAATCGGGTTTTTCACCACTTCGCCACTTGACTCCTTCATCATAATCTATAACTGCATTACGATCTTGGACCCAAAGGGGTAGCTTAGCTTTATTTTCTTTCATGGGAAGACTACCTTATTATTGAGATAATTAGAACCATCTAGCTTTATCATAAACTTATCTTTACAAAATTCAAAACATAAAAGTTTTTCCATTTTTTTAAAATTAACTAGGTTGAAAACCTGATCCAACAGGGGCAACAGTGTTTAGGTTTAACTCTGGATGATCTGTTTTGACTTGCTGTAAAGCCCATTCATTCTTAAACAATAAAACTGGTCTATCCCAACTATCTTTAACTGTAATAGTATTAAAAATTCTATCTATCTTTTCTAAAACCTTCCATCCATCTTTAACCCAACGAGCTAAAGTATAAGGCATAGCTTCGATAGTCGTATCTACTCCATACTCACTCAAAATCCTAAACTGTACTACTTCAAATTGCAATTTTCCTACTGCTGCTAATATAGGATCTCGTTTAAAGCTATCAGTAGAATGCATAATTTGAATTGCTCCTTCCTCTTTTAATTCATGGATTCCTTTCTGAAATTGCTTAAATTTTGAAGGATTTAGATTTTTTAGATAAGAAAAAAACTCTGGCGAGAAACAAGGAATACCTTCATATTCTAATTTCTGTCCACTATAGATTGTGTCTCCAATTGCAAACATTCCTGGATTATTTAAACCGATAACATCTCCTCCGTAGGCTTCTTCAACAGAAGATCTATCTTGAGCAAATAATTTTTGAGGACGAGACAAGCGAATAGTTTTGCCAGTCCTCGCATGATTTACGTTCATATCTTTTTGAAACTTTCCTGTACAAACTCTTATAAAAGCTACACGGTCACGATGTTTCGGATCCATATTGGCCTGTAATTTAAAGACAAACCCACTAAACTCTGGATAAGTCGGATCAACTATTCCAATAGATGAGTTACGTCCGTCAGGTTTTAAGGCGTACTTTAAGAAAGCTTCTAAGAATGGTTGTACTCCAAAGTTGGTCATAGCTGATCCAAAGAAAACAGGAGTCATATCTCCTGAATGAATCTTTTCTAAGTCAAAACTATCCCCTAATTCTTCAAGAATTTCTAAGCTTTCTCTAAATTCTGAGTAGATTTCTGGCTCTAAATAATTTTTAAACTCTTCATCTTCTAGTTTAAGACTTGTCACTTCTGCTTGTTGGCTTCCATGAGCAGAACGTTTAAATAAACTTATTACTTTTTGAGAGCGATCATAAACTCCTTTAAAACTATCACCAATTCCTATTGGCCAATTTACAGCATATGGTTTTAATCCTAATTCCTTCTCAATTTCATCCAATAATTCTAAAGGTTCACGTCCAGGACGATCCATTTTATTTATAAAGGTGAAAATAGGAAGTTTTCTCAAGCGACATACTTCAAAGAGTTTTCTTGTTTGAGTTTCTAATCCTTTTGCAGCATCGATAAGCATTACAGCATTATCAGCAGCAGCAAGAGTTCTATAGGTATCTTCACTAAAGTCTTGGTGTCCAGGAGTATCTAGTAAATTAATTTGAAAATTTTGATATTGAAACTGCAAAACGGTAGAGGTAATTGAGATACCACGCTGTTTTTCCATTTCCATCCAATCTGAAGTTACTTTACGCTGGTCTCGTCTTGCTTTTACAGCGCCTGCCTGATGTATTGCACCTCCATAAAGTAATAATTTCTCAGTAAGAGTAGTCTTACCTGCATCAGGGTGAGATATGATAGCAAAATTTCGTCTTACTTGAACAGCTTCTCGAATTTCTCGTTGTTTCTCATTAGTCATACAAAGCTTTTTCTATATTAATAATCACTTCTATAAGTTATAGCTAATTCTTGATTTATAAAACAGTTTTTACAAATATCATAATTTTTTATTCTAATAAGATAAAAGACGCACTTAAAGCAAGAAAATATATGTTTTCAGAAAATTTAATAAATAACCTACTAATGAAATGGTCACCAAAACTTTTTTTATAGAGATTTAATACGCAATCTTAACAATAGATAGTTACTATATTTAACTTTTGGAGATATTATGTGCAACTATTTTTGATAGATGATTTGTGATTTATACTTATCTTCTGGCATCTTAAAATTAAACTTGATTAAACAAGCTAGTTGTCATTACTAATTACAACACTCTGTAGTTTTAAATATATACTTTAAATATTATTATTGTGTTTTCTAAATGTAGCTTTTCATTATTAACTTAGTACTCTATTTATTTTAGGATATTTGTTTTTAAAATATTGATTTATATAAGTCAATATTTTAAAAAACAATAAGACTCTGTCAGGAAGCATCGTATAGTAAGATGTTTATAAATTTAAAGAAAGTATCAATAATAATCTGAGCAAAAATGTTGCTAGTATATATTTATATATGTATTCTATTTTTTATAAAAGTAAGTATTTTAAAAGTATGTATCCTGAAGATGGTGAAACTTTGGCTATGTATGTAAAACGATGCCGTATTCTCTTGAAATTAACACAATCTGAAATGGCTAAAAAAGTAAATATTAATACTCAAAGCTTAGGTAAAATAGAATCAGGAAAGACACAGAGTCTAAACTCTAAAACTAGAATTGGACTTGCCGAAGTTTTCAATGTTCCTGAAACTTGCATCGATGCTATTAAATTTTCTGAAAACATATATTTTCTTGCTTTAAGTGCGTCTTTTATCTTATTAGAATAAAAAATTATGATATTGAAATATGAATAAATATGAGAATTTTTTATCCTCATATTTACTCATATTTATCAAGGAGCTAAAGCATGACCTCTTAGCAAACTGCCAATGGTTTTAGCAGTGAGTTTCATTTGCACTAAAGGATTCATTGGAACAACAGTTTTATATAAGTAACTATCAAAAGTCATTCGTTGAACATTTTTATCGGCACACATTTCTACAAATGCTTCACGGGATGCATCAGAACGATAAAAAATACGTTGTAAAATATCTAACACTAGATAAGTTGTACCATATTGTTTGTCCCAACGCTGTAAATAAAGTTTTAGATCATTCTCAGTAGGAATAGTCCTCCCTGAATTACTAGTTTCAATAATTGTTTCAGCACACATACGTGCTGACTTGGCAGCAAAATAAATTCCTTCTCCAGAAGATTTTGTAACAGTTCCTGCTGCATCACCAACCAAAGCAACACGATTAACGACGCGACGTGGTCGAGGATGCTCAGGAATTGGATGTGCTTCAACTTTTATAACTTCGCCACCCTCTAGTCTAGAAAATGCACGACTACGAATACCTGCTTGAAGTTTTTTAATCATCGCTTGGTTATTCTTCATAGTTCCTGTTCCCACGGCTACATGGTCATACTTTGGAAATATCCAAGCATAAAAATCAGGGGAAACATCTTTTCCTACGTACATTTCTGCTAAGTCTTCATAACGATTCATTTTATCTTTTGGCAGACGGATACGTTCTTGAAAGGCAATAGCGTAGTTATAATCTCCCGCATCAATAAATTTAGCAATACGAGAATTTGCTCCATCCGCTCCTATTACTAAATCAACTTGAAGAGTTTTCTTTTCTCCTAAGGCTTGACCATTTGAATGATCAGCATAATGAATAGTATAAGGATCTTTAGTGTTTTTAGGAGTATCTAATTGATACACTGTACCGTTAATTAAAGTAGTTCCTAATTTAACAGCTCTATCGCGCATAAAACCGTCAAGAATTTCTCTACGACACATCCCGATGTATTCGTCTTTATTATCTAAATTTAGATCAACTTCGATATTTGATGGAGATATCATTTTCATCTTTCGCACCTTTCTATCAATGATTTCAGGTGGAAGCTCAAATTCATCAACCATACATAGAGGAATAGCTCCTCCACAAGGCTTAACATAGTTTAGATTACGTTCAAACAAATAAGTTTCGATGCCAGCTTTTACCAATGTCTCGGCAGCAGAAGATCCGGCTGGACCTGAACCAACGACAGCAACACGTAAAACCAAGATTATTCTCCTCACTCTGAAATAGGATTACGGGTTGAATCGTATCATAAAAAGAATAAGAATAGAGAATGGACAATAAACTTTACAGTGTTAACACATATTACTTTTGGTCAAGTGTATAGTTATTAGTCTTGTTTCACGATAGTCGAGCAAGCGTAGTGAAAGTTTTCTTAATAAAAGTTATCTTAATATAAGAAAAATTATTGCGCTGAATCATACCTAGTAAAAAAATAAT